>CAXBKT010000204.1:0-5338 GCA_963976155.1 uncultured Kordiimonadaceae bacterium
TATGGTCGGCCTCAAGAATGGTATTTCCGCGATAAACCCTGCTCCGGACTTTGATGAGGTTTTTTAGGGTCCGCGGGGCTTCAACTATATACGGTGCCTTTTCAGCCCATACTGAATTTGCCATCAATTGCCGGCGTACGAATTCATCGTCATTAAGTGTGTTGGGGAAGTAACCAAGGGTTTGCAGCCCCTGAGGGCTAACGGCAAAGAAGCCGCCCATTTTCCTCTTGTCGAAATATGTGTTCTGCTGCCATGCTTCATAGAAGGCGCGTACAGCCCAGCTGCATTCTTTGGTGTTAAAGATGGCAGTACCATATGCCATGAAGGCATCCGACCAGTTTAGACGGTGAACAAGTGACCTGATAGCCACTGCGTCAGTTTTGATATCTGCGTCCAGAAAAACAATTGGCTTGCCTTCCGCGGCCCGGATACCTGTGTTGAGAGCCATTGATTTGGATGCAACTGCCAGCTCAATGATACGGGCATCCGGTGCAGCTTCTCTAGCTACTGCTGCGGTATGGTCATGGCATCCATTGCAAACAACAATCAGATCAAATTCACCTGGTACGGCAGGTTCTGTTATGGCCTTCAAAGTATCACCAATAACAGCTGCTTCATTATAAGCCGGTACGACAATACTGCATATGGGAGTTGTTTTTTGCTTAGGCATAAGTCAGCTCCTTTTGACCTGACTGCACAAAATCTGTGATAGCGGTTAGGAGTGTGGGTTCAGCGCAATTGGAAACACAGTTGCTTGCTTTAAGTGAATTAAAATGGCGTAGTTTATCAACAAGGGCTGCCTCATTCTGGGCAACATGAATACCAGCACGGCCTTCAAGATTAGCGACTGTTGCAAGTTGGTGATCGTTGCGGTGTTCACCGTGAAGCGCGAGCCGCGGCATAATAATGATGGGCTTCCGGTACCGTAGTGCGGTGAGAATAGTACCCATACCAGCATGCGATACGATAACTTTGCATTCCGCTATATGCTTTGCAAATTGCAAAGGCGTTAAAGTGGCGGCGTATGGGGTGTTTTTTGGGGGTTTTCCCTCAGGACCTATTTGTGCAAAGCAATCATTAACAGATTGATTTTTATGCCATTTATCCAATGTGCGGATTAATCTGTCGAATGGGAGTTGGGTTCCTACGGTGGCAAATATCATAATAAAACTCCTTCCAAAGTAAGTGGTGTTACCTTGGAAGGAGCAATGCTTGTGCCAGTGTTTAAACGGAGTTAGAGGACGCTGCCGTGAAATTCCACTCCGGAATGCTTGGCGACACTTGGCCACTGTGAAAAAACACGGTTGGCATGGGATGTAGCGAGTTTTGCGGACAGTGACATTTCTTCAGCATTCGCGACACTATCAATAAACAGGCTTTTAGCCCCTACGAGTTTACCGAACCTACATGCGAAGTATCCGGGTGCGGCACCAGTGGAAATGACCACATGTGGCCTTACACGTAAAACCAGATACAATATTCGGAATGCCATGAAGATGAGGGATAGCTTTGTGTCCCGGTTACCGTCTTTTACAGTAAAAAACTGGCTGTTCGGGACATCCACTTTAGAGCCCTCGTTAACAGTGACGTAGGTAACGTTACAGTCAGTGAATGCAGGCCGTAGACGTAACATTTGAATCCAATGGCCGCCACCGGAGGCCACCGCTAATACCTTGGTTTGTTTTTCTGAATGTTTCATGGTGTCGTTACCTCCTTTCAGGTTGGACAGGATTTAGAATTGATTGATACAGATCTAGTAGGTTTGCGATTTTGGATGGCCACAAACCAATCGTTGAAATTTTACTATAGGCCCCATGTGACAGGCGCTTTCTAAGCTCAGGCATTGTGGCCAGTGTTCTGATCGCTGACGCAACTTGACGGGCAAAGGTGTCAGGGGCAGCTATATCTATTTTAAAGCCGCAGCTATCATCGATAACGAACCCTGGGCCGCCACGGTTAGCGACGATAGAGGGTAAGCCAAAACTAAGAGCTTCAAATATTACGCTACCGCTCGGCTCCCTGAAGCTTGGGAAACAAAATATGTCAGCTTGGCGGTAAAGGTCATCAACTTGTGCACGGCTAATTTGGCCGTGAAATGTGATGAGATGGATTACTGATAACTCTTTAGCAAGCTGCTTGCACACAGCCATTTCTTCACCTTCCCCTGCTACGTCAAGGTGAATGCCGGGTATATCTTTAACGAATGCTAAAGCGCGAATGCTGTCGCGGAGGCCTTTAGTTCTGACGCCTCGCCCAATATGCAAAAGCCTGATGCCGCGGCGCTTGCTGTCGACCCTTGCGTGGTTGAGCTGCTCAACGCCAAGTTCGCTCATAACTTCAAAACGCTGGATGTTGCTGTCGCCAATTAACTCCTTTACGTAAGGTGCAACACCAAGCACTGCACTGGCGCGGCGGTAGCTTTGTTTTAAGGTTGGGTCTAATGCGAGCCGCCATTTATCAATATTTCTGAAATGCGTGTACCAGGGGGCAGACTTACATTCTTTTTGAAACTCACATGGTGTGGATAGACTGCCGCCAAGCGGACCAATCACATAAGGTAAATCAAATGCTTTTAAGGGGCTTGGAAACCTAAGCGCGATTGGTGAAAATTGATGCCCAATGTCGAAAGATGCACCTTTGTTTATTAGTTGGCGGATTTGTTTCTTCGCCCAAAAATAGAACCCTGGGTAAGAAAGTTTAGCCATTGCGTTTAAGCGCTCATGGATGCGGGCCCAAGAAGGTTCAGTCCGCGAAACAACCGTTACGTCTGGTAGTTGATCTTTGAGCCGTTTTCTATTTGGGCGTTCCTGCGTAATGAGGGTTACATCAGCAGATTTGGAAAGTTCCTGCACCCACATATAGGCACACCAAGCCTCACCAACATCTGTACCATCACAGTAGGGAGCGACAGCCAACACTTTAGGGCGCCAATTCATGTTATTGCTCCTTCTTTACTTGGCCATGCCTTTAAAAATGAACCGCATACGTTAAGGAAATGACGTTTCCGCTTTTCTATTGGTTTGTTTGTGTGACCTGCTGATTTTAGGGTCCAAAACGCTGCTCTACTCGCGTTGAATACTAGTAGCAGGAGAAATACTGAAAGGGCAGAAAACACCCCATTATGCTTGAGATGCAGCCTCACGGTGGCCTGCGTGAGCATTAAATCACGTTTGTGATTGAGACCTTTCGAACTACCCCCACCAAAGTGAGTGATAGAGCCAACTGGCGCGAAGTGAACCTCTAGTCCATTATCTCGGACCCGTTTGCACCAATCTGTTTCTTCGCCGAAGAAAAAGAATGAACCATCCAGCAGCCCCACTTTTTCGAATACGGTTTTTGTGGTCATAATGAAACACCCCGACACTGTATCCACTGGCTTAGTGTCGTTGCGCTTCCAATATTGCATGCGGTATCGCTGAAGCGCTGGTACTGCGGTTACTCTATCAAGCGCTGTGGTCTGTAGTAACAGGTTCAGAAAACACGGAAACTGGCTTGTGCTGTGTTGGAGGCTGTTGTCTGCATTTAGAACGCGGCAGCCAACGGCACCGACATCAGTGTTTTGTTCTAGGTAATCAATGCAGCGATCGAGTACATCGCCGTGCACTAACGTGTCAGAATTTAGTAACAAGATCGCGTCACCTTTGCAGGCCTCAATCCCGATATTGTTGGCTTTAGCGAAGCCTAAGTTTTCGGTGTTTTCAATTAGGTGTACGCGGGAGTAACCACGGCGCACCATTTGCTGGCTGCCATCGTCGGATGCGTTATCAACTACTATCACTTCAAAGGAAGTGGTTGGCGGGTTTTTGTAAATTGAACTAAGGCAATCTTTCAGAAGGCCTTGTGTATTCCAATTGATGATGATGATACTTAGGTCCACGCTAATTGCTCCCGTCTTTGCATTATTTTCTTTTTCAAAGGCCGCTTGGATTGAGTGCCTTTAATGGTCGTCGCCACGCCGCAGCCAATCAGGAAGAAAAACTGCACCATTAGGGCATTCCAAAAATGGACAGTGAGGCCAGCGAGCGTGAAACCAAGGATGGTTACAATCCATGCTTTGCGCGCGTTAAATGTACGCATCGATTGATTGGCTCGTGTAGGCAGGCGCTTGGCGATTAGATAAATCGCTATCACCAGACAAATTAGGGCAGGAATGCCGTAACGCACCGTGGTGAGAAGCCAGTAGTTATCCATGCTTGAACTCATCCAAGGTGCGCGGATCCAGTCGTTTAGGCCAATGCCAAATATGGGGTGGCGTCCAACTTCTGCCGTGCCGTAATTCCAGATATGTACTCGGTTGTAGGCGCTGCTCGCGCTGAAAGTCAGATAGCTGATGAATATCAACACAGGAGAACGATTGGACATCAGTGTCAGAAGGAACCATGCAAAGCCTACTATACTGAGAAGTATAGACCAGCGATTGGAGATGCCAGCGGTGAACCTGTCCCACGCGATGATTCCTAGCTGGAAAGCAAGCGCTGTAAACGGCCCACCCGACAGTGAAAAGAAAGTCGCACCCATGATAACGAGCAGCTTCTTGATATTTGCAGAGTTTAGTTTGGTTTCCAAAAGCACATAATAAGTGCCGGCAAAAGCACTGGCAGCAAATACACCATACAGGATTGGATGTTCAAACGAGGTGAAAGCACGGGTTAAACCAAGACGCGGTTCAATGTAATGAGGGCCAGAACCACCAAAAACCATTTTGAAAGGTTCACGGAGAAGATGAAAGCCTGAAAAAGATTCCATGGCTGCAAATACAAGAAGTGTTGCGGTGACTGTAAACACAAGCTTTAGAACGGCAGCGAAGTCGTCAACGTTTCTGATATAAGCTCGCCCAACTAGGTAAGCACCGGATGTTTCAACGAAATAGATGCCACCAGTTTCGAGGGCATCGGCTACGCTCATGCTTATGCAAAGCGACAGTGCAGCCCAAATCCCATGAAAAATCATCAATGCATCAAACGCAGCAAAAGGCGCCTTACGGTTTTGCAGCAGTTGATTGATAGCTGGAAACAAGAAAATAATCAGCGTTATGCGGTACGGTGACAAACGTAACGATCCTAAAGACAAGGATGTTTCTGGCGGTAGCGTAAAGGTTAGCAACAATATTGTTACAGGTAACGCTGGCAGCAGGTTGCCACGGTTATGGGCGGTGGCCCTCATTGGCGTGGCTCAACGTTCAAAGGCACCAATTGTTGTGGCAGGTAAAGCTTCTTCTGGCGGACACGCTTCAAAGTACCAAGCACAGATTGTGCTTTGGCCATCAGCGGGAGTTTAAGCCAACATTTAAAGCTTGCCAGCGTAAGCTTAGGCGCAGCCAGTCCAATAAGGCGCATAG
>CAXBKT010000205.1:0-5274 GCA_963976155.1 uncultured Kordiimonadaceae bacterium
TACTGGCAAACAAAACTCCCTCCCTATCGACCGGAATTATCTGACCCAAAGGCTTAATTTCACCGACCCCCATGTCTATGACGTAGTTTCCAGTGAAAAGAATTGTGGCGTTTTCATAAGGTGCTGCACCAATTGGGGCATACACCTTAAGTGCGATCGCTTTGACCGTGTTAGAGTAGATAATCTCCTCAGCCTTCAAGCCTTGTTCTGAATAAAATTCGGGATTTGGTGCGCCCAGAAACATACAGTCCACGCCTCGTGCACTAAAAACCTTAGTTGCCCGCCGTATTGGCAGCATTGTTAAAACAACGCTCGCCCGAACCCCAGTAATAAGCCTATTGTATAAGATGTTATAAGGGCCTGGTTCATTTTCATCGAACATACCCGGGATGGACGTACCAAATAACGTGACAGTGTCTTGTTCTTCTGCATGTAAAGGGTACAGTGCAAGGGATATAAAGAGCAAAATTGCCCCACCTATCTTTTGCAAGCTAACCTCCCCTAACATCCTGTAGATGAATTACACTACCACAGAAAGCATCAACATCTTGTTAACAAGCCAACTCAATTATAAATGCGCCGGTATAGCCCTACCGAGGAATACATACGGTTTTAGCAACCACGTTATTCAGGTATCCCCTCAATAAATGTTCTGTAAGCTTCGGCTGTATCAATATCCATAAAGATGGCTTCGGTCTGGACCTCAACTTCGATTATATCCTGCTGAAATTCACGCAGTAATGCTTTAGCTCCAGTGTCTCCCTGCAGAGCTTCAAAGCTAGAAAAATACTCTTTTCCCCATAGAACAGGGTTACCCCATTTTCCATTATGCACAGGCATAATGAGGTTACGGCCTTCCGCAGGATTATACGCAGCGATTAACTGCGCTATCACATCACTTGTTATAGCCGGCATATCACCTAAAACCATCAAGACACCATCGCACTCGTTTGGTACATGAGAAATAGCCGCCTTTACTGAACTGGCCATACCTGACGCATAGTCAGCATTATGATACCTCTTAATCCCATGTTCCTCTGCCACAGCTTCTACCTCATTAGAATCATGCCCCGATATGACAAAAACTTCAGTAGAACCAACCGCACAGGCTTCTGTTATGACATGGTCAAGCACGGTACGGCTTTTATAAGGAAGCAAAAGCTTATTTTCCGCTCCCATACGACTTGATCGGCCTGCTGCTAAAATTGCTATCGCAACCAGAGGCTCCTGTTGATGATTAGCTGCTCTGCCGCCGCGTGGCTGAGGCCTGCCTACATACTCGCTAAGTAGCCCCCCGACACCCATACCCATGATATCTGCCGCGCGAACATTCATCCCGGCACATAATCTCGAAAGTACCTGATCAATACCATTTAGCTTTGGGCTTCGAGCACAGCCAGGCAACCCTAGTACCCACTTTTCGCCTAAACGTGCCACAAGCAACAAGTTTCCAGGGTCAACAGGCATGCCAAAATGAATGATATGCCCCCCTGCTTGCACGATCCCAGCAGGAATGACGTCCCGCCTGTCAGTAATAGCCGAAGCACCTATTATGAGGACGAGTTCCGTACTACCTTCAAGGCTGAGCAATCTCTGTGCGAGACTATCCACCTCGTGTATACACCTAATTTCCCGAGACAACTTTGCACCAAAATCTCGTACACGCTGCTCGAGCACATCGCTGGTCTTGTCATACAGGCTGCTCTTAACGATAGGCAGTTCTGTCTGAACAAGAACACATTCTTTTCCTGTGTAGGGTTTTACCGTCACGCACGAGCTAACTTCAACGGTGCCTAAGACTTCCATAGCTTTCGCCGATGCAGCAAGCGGAATAACCTTAGCCGTAGCAACCATTTGACCTTTACGCACCATTGCGTGATTGTTCAGTGTTGCAACAGTCAACGCTTCATCAATCGCATTAATGGTGTTAATTTTTCCTGCATCAACATCAAGTAAACCATCAACTTCCGCGATTATATTGACGCGCCCTGTGAAGGCCTTACCTAGGGAAACGCTTGTTCCCATGATTTTTTCTGCAATGCACTTTGCAGCCTCGTCTTCATGAACATCGCCTTCTTCGAGTATTGCCGCTGTTACATGACTAACATCAGCTGAACGCAATAAATTCAGCTCCGATGATGTAAGTTGCACCCCCTTTTTCAAGCGTTGTGCCCCTGCCATTATGGAATGTGCAAGATACGCACCTTCGCAGTCAGCAATAGGAAAACGACCAAACTTCACAGGCTTTTTCCGTTCCGATAGACGCTCACCATTTGGGATAAAATAGAAAGGGCAATTTCCGCAGGCGTTTTTGCGCCAATACTTAGACCTGCAGGACCATAAATCCGTGCAGTGTCATCATCACTAAATCCAAGGTCTTTTAGTCGACTGACACGCGCTGCATGCGTCTTCCTGCTGCCAAGACTCGCGATAAAAAAGGCAGGGGATTTCAAAGCCACGGCTAACGCTGCATCATCCAGTTTGGGATCATGCGTAAGCGTAACAATAGCTGTGCCTGATGTTAGCTGGCGAGCTTCTAATATTTCGTCCGGCCAATCGGCAATCAACTCTACACCCGCAAACCTATCCGGTTGTGCAAAGGCAGTCCTGGGGTCGATAACAGTTGGATTAATACCCATCGTTTTCGCAATACCAACCAAGGCCTGACTAATGTGGACTGCGCCAACAACCAGAAGTTCCAACGGCTGAACTAAAAGCTGCTTGAAAACCAACCCTGAGGCTTGCTCAGATAGGGTACTAACCTCCAGCCCGCCTGCATTATTTGTAAGGGAGGTCGCACCAGCTGCAATATCAGTTACAAGGACTTGCTCCGCATCACAAGTAAGAATTGCTTCACTATGGCGGAGTTTTTCTTCCATATTTTCGACAAGAACCCTAATACGCCCACCGCATGAAAGCCCAACCTGCCACGCTTCTTCGGTTGTTACGGAAAAATCAAGGATATGCGGCGCACCCCCTGACATCAGCTGTTCAAGAGCCGCCATCACGACTCCCTCTACACAACCGCCAGAGACAGAGCCTTCCATCAAGCCATTACTGTTTAAAATTAGATGGCTGCCAACGGGGCGCGGCGAAGAACCCCACGTTTCAACGACTGTCGCCAATCCAACCTTCAGGCCGTCATCCTGCCAGTCTTTTGCTTTTTGCCAGATAAATTTCCAATCTGCCATATAAGCCCTCTCCCACACCTCAACTAACTCTCACAACAAGCCTACTCAAGGCTTGACTGTTACGCCAATGCTTTAAGTCATACAGAAGATGCTAGGGTCAACTATTGTGCGATGAAAGGAGCAGACTTCACATTGAACGGTGCTAACGCCGTCCTTCCAACCCAAGAAATGAATTGTTTAATACGCGCTGTATAGCGCCTGATGCTTTCAAAGCGTCTATGCGAGTATTCACATAAGCCATAAATGGCTCGGTAACACTGCTGCGGCGACAGACCAAAACATCATCGCCTCCATGGACACTAAATGTGTCTGAAACTGAGTACCCTTTATAGCGTACATCTTTCTGTTGCAGATACTTTACATCGGTATCAATAGCTACAAGGCCAAAAACACGTCCTTTATCAAGCACTTGAAACCCTTGTGCCAGCGTCTGAGCACTCAATATCTGCACCAAGGGATGTCCCATGATATCCGCCACATGGTTCACACTGCCCACTCCAACATCCATAGCTATAATCTTATCTTTAAGCTCTGAATTACTCTCAATCGCTGCACTGTTTCGGGCGCTATATATACGTATACGAATACCGTAAATACCTTTGGAAATCATAACCTCATCAACAGGAAAACCTAAGCGTGTGTAATAGGTTGGGTCATCCGATCCCACATAAAGGCAATTAGCACCCCTTGCGGCAAACAATCTTTGAGCTCTTTTAATTGGTGCAATATTCATTGTAGCAGGACGGCTATAACCTGCAGTGATCATATGAAAAATTTCATTATAAGGACCTGGTTGGTCAGCATCGAGCAACCCTTGTATTTCCGTGCCAATCACAACAACACCATCTAGCTCCTCAGCTGAAGCAGAGTGTAACAAGCCTAAAAACAGACCAAAGACTGCTGTTATGTATTTTCCCAAAAAGGGACTCCCGCGTCTACCCCAATCCCCACACGACCTTAATACTATATCAGACCAAACATCAAGAATGCATTAACCTTGCACTGATCACCCGCATAGCAATAATAGACAGTCGCACATGGCTGTAGTTTGGCCTATAATAAGTATGACTAATTGAATAAGTTTCACTGTTAAAATTTATCGGAGCTGTCATGGCAAAATATATCCTCTCAGCTGTTGCCGTCATCGGCTTCCTATCCTCACCAAGTCATGCTAAAGAGCCAATAAAACTATGTCATGTCGCTAATGCTGGGTTTCTCGCAGAAGTTAGCAATAGTGCCATTGTTGTCGATGCTGTCCTGCAACGTGATGACTATGATGGTACATTCGCTTTACCCAGTGAAACCACACTCACCAGTTTGCAACAAGGGACAGGTTCTTTTACCAACGTCAAGGTAGCTTTAGTGACCCACATACACGGGGATCATTTTGATGCAGCAGCTAGTTTGCAACACTTAAGAGCTGACAAAAAAGTTGAATATATTGTGCCACCTGAGGCCCTCCAGTTATTCAAAGACGCTGGTCTAACTGAGGACAATAGCAAACGCATACATGCAGTTCTCCCTGACTGGGAAGAAGGGCCTAAGAAAATCGCCGCGAATGGCATTGAAATTGAAGTATTCCGCATTGACCACGGCCCCCAAATGCCCCAAAACCTTGGATATAAAATCAACCTCAGTGGCCGGACAGTCTTTCATACAGGAGACGTTAACGCTTCTGCTGAGCAGCTAGAAAATGCTGGTTTAAATAAGAACCCTGTTGATCTGATGCTAATGCCCTTTTGGAATATCTTGCAACAAAAAGAAACAATAGAAACAGCATGGACTATCGGCACAATGGTACCAATGCATTATCACGCAAAAGCCCAACCTTGGATGGAGCAGTTTGGCGGCCCTTTAGGCCTTCGAGCAGCAACTGAAGTCCTTTGGGCAGGTTCCGCTAGAGTTGATCAAGAAATGCAGTGCAATACATTTGAGTAACCCTACTTTTCATTAAATAACTCAGAAACATTTGGACTTAATCGCAAATCATTGAACCGAGAGAATCTGCTCCAGTTCACCCGATACAGAAAGTTCACGTAGTTTCGCGTTCACATGCGAGATAAAGAGCTCCGTAGTTTCAGAA
>CAXBKT010000206.1:0-5256 GCA_963976155.1 uncultured Kordiimonadaceae bacterium
TTTACCGGAAGTAATTGAGCAGTTCGCCATATTAAATGGAAAGCAAATGGGTGCTGATCCGGCAGGGCTTGCGGTTGCAGCACTGGTGACCTGTGCAGCAGCCATTCCTGATCAAGTACAGATCAAAGTCAAGCGTCACGATGATTGGAAGGAAAGTCCTCGCTTGTGGGCCGCACTAGTAGGACCACCATCAGCCAAGAAAAGTCCAATAATATCTAAGGCAACCGAACCTCTGTGCAGCCTAGATATAAACATGATGCGCGATTGGCATAAGCGTGTCCAGAAATACAATGCTCTTTCTGATAAGGAAAAAAAGGGAAGGCAACGCCCGCCCCAAACGCGCCTGAGAATTGAGGATGCGACCATCGAGGCCACCCAGCAAGTGCTGGAAGGCAGCCCATGGGGCGTACTACTTTTGCTAGACGAACTCAGCGGCTTCTTTGGAGCCATGGACAAATACAACGCAGGTAAAGGCGCACAAGCTGATCGAGCTTTCTGGCTGCGAAGCTTTAACGGCGGCCAATATGCTATCAATAGAGTTACTCGGGGTGCAACTGTTATAGACAATGTGTCTGTCTCTATGCTTGGAGGGATACAACCGGAGCCCCTAATCAAGATTTCAAGCGACGCAGCAGACGACGGTCTTTTGCAACGATTGTTTCCAATCATGTTGCGCACTGCCTCTGTCGGGCGGGATGAGCCAATGCGGCCAATCAATGACAACTATGCAGAATTAATTTTTTCTCTGCGGAAAATTTCCTTACCGGGCATTCTAGAAAAACGCCCACTTGAGTTCGATGATGGCGCTCAAGTTATCAGGCGCAGTCTGGAAGCTAAGCACCTCGAACTTCAATCTTTGGAAACTATCAACCGAAAACTTGCTAGCCATATCGGCAAATATGACGGCCTTTTTGCGCGCCTTTGCATAATCTGGCACTGCGTCGAGCACTCCGAATGCGCTAACGCAGATGAGAGCTGCCAGTCGTGGTCACAGAGCGCACCGCACAGCGCGTTGCTGACTTTCTGCATCAGTTTCTACTTCCACACGCTTTGGCCTTCTACAGCGGCGTTTTGGGGCTGTCTGACGATCATGACCGGCTAGAAGCAATTGCAGGGTATATCCTCACCCACAAACTGACACGCGTCACAAATCGTGACATTCAGCGCGGTGATAGGAAAATGCGCGGCCTGAAAGAACATCAAACTCGACCATTATTGGAGCAGTTATCAGCGTTGGGATGGTTAGAACGTGTAGATCCCCCGAGCCCATCATTACCACCACATTGGCGGGTGAACCCGGCAGTGCATGAAAAGTTTACAGATCGCGCTTTACGGGAGGCAGAACGTCGTGAGGCTACGCGGAATATGATAAGCAAACTTTCAAGGAAATAACCACGGGCTTTGTCACCATTGTCCCTTGCGCGTACGTAACAGGGACAAATAAACCTATGTTTTTCTATTGCGACAAATTTCTAAGTTGCGCGCGCAAGGGACATTGGTGACAGAAGTCTAAAACGAATGTTGGCAACTTTCTACAACTCAAAACAACAGCAGGTACCCTAGGCCTTTGAGCCGAACAGCCATCGGGATCACAAATCAGCCCCTGTAAACCCCCACTTAGCCATTGCCTAACAACGACCTTCACACCGGGTTGGTCGCGTGCACTCATCCATTAGAACGTAAGCCTTGTATAATCCCAACCACCATGGCCTTATCCGTCATCGCTATATCGCCACCACTGCTAAGGGAACGTCTATGAAAATCATGAAAGCCGGGTCACGGCCAACGAAAAAAGCTTCAGCCGATTGGTTTACTGGCAATGTATGGCAAGACCCTATCGTCGAGGCTCCTGAACCAGCGAGAGTTCGGGCTTTGAATGTGGCGTTTGAACCCGGCGCACGCACAGCATGGCATACACACCCACTGGGGCAGACATTGCATGTGGTCAGCGGCATTGGCCTTGTCGGGCTTAGGAATGCGCAGCCACAGGTCATTAAGGCTGGTGATACTGTCTGGATACCACCGGGCGAAGAACACTGGCATGGTGCTACAGCTAGCAACAGTATGACCCACATCGCCATCCAAGAGGCGCTGAATGGCCGCGTGGCAGAATGGTTGGAAAAGGTATCTGACGAAGACTACAGCCTTAATACCGAAGAATAGCATTATCTGCGATGCCACATTACAGGCACAATAATGGAGCCACCGATGACTTATAAATTGTATTATGTTGATGACACATCAGCGATGGGGGTCAGGGTGTTGCTAGAAGAGATTGGCGCACCGTACGAGCTAATCCAAACAACAACAGATAGAAAAAAACCGCGACCAGCTGAACAATTGAAGATTAACCCAAACGGCTGGGTTCCGGTTTTGCTCTGGGGCGAGAACGCAATGTATGAATGTGCTGCTATAACTATTTTCTTGTGTGATCGGCATTCAGAAGCAAACCTAGCGCCCGCCATAGACGCGCCAGAGCGTGGCCTCTTTCTTCAAACACTTGTTTACTTTTCAAATTCTGTTCAGACCGCATTCCAGCTAGATTATCACGCTGATAGGTTTGCCGATACACCAGCTGATGAGCCTAGTGCACAACGGCGCGGTCATAGAAGATTGCGTGAAACGTGGCAAATAATTAATGACCAAATTGGTGATAATGAATGGATACTGGGAGATCAATTCAGTGCTGCAGATATCTACCTGTTTATGCTGACAACTTGGCTTGAGCCATCACGCGGTCAGCCAGCAGTCCAAGAATTTCCAAATGTGAAGCGCATTGCGGATGCAGTTGTGCTGCGACCAAGTGTTCGGTTAGTTTATGGCAACTAGAAAACAGAACAACAGTAGTCTTCAGTCTAATTAAATGCGTTTCGGTCACTTCGCGATGACTTTTGCACTTTTTGCAATTCAGCCGCCTAGCGCTGCTAATCCCGCTAATCGCCATCCAAAACCAAAACATCTCGCAGGTACCCTAGGCGTTTTTGCCAAAAATCCATCGGGATCATAGAATAGATGCCGACACCCCTTTTTGAGCCATAGCCAAACGATGATCTTCACACCCAGTTCGGCGCGTACGGTGACCTCGGAAAAAAAATATTATAAAAAATTTAACCGACTGCCCTACCTCTGGCAGTTAGTTTAAAATTGTTATACTATAACACCCTATAGGAGGCGTATTATGACATTAGTTAAAGGCAACGTTCGCATCGGGGTTCATACGCGCTTTGGACCCAAATGGCCGGGTAAAAGATGCCTAGCAATGACCCGTCGGGGCACAGCCTGTCAGAGGGCAGCGTACAAGCACAATGGGCGCTGTGCGCTGCATGGTGGGCGCGCAACTGGACCTAAGACTCAGCGGGGCCTACAGCGCATTTCAGAGGCCAATCTCAAGCACGGACGGCAGACGAAGGACAAGCTGGCAGCCCAGCGCCATGCGGCAGCGGTCGGGCGTCGGGTTCGGGGCGAGCTAAAGTGGCTTGAACAACAGATAGTGGATGCAGGGCTTATGCCTACCGATGATTAGTTTTCATTCTATGTTACGATAGATTTGGCTTCGATGGAAACTCATGTAAGCGGACTGTTTACGCGAAAGAGGTTTCTCTACTGCTGGTTTAGAAAGAGCCCACGCGTCGATGACGTCAGACGGAAGCAGAGGGCTAAATATTAGTTGGCAGCTGTCTTCGAACGATATGTAGCCACGGTCGAACAAACGATCTATGTGAGGTGACAAAAGTAGCCCATTATTTCCATCTAATTTCTCAAAATCAGTGCTTTTTGCCCACGGCTTGATATGGCTTGCTGTTAAAAATTTTCCATCCGTGATGCCGCTAATTCTGCATCCAGTTTCGTGCCGCTCAAGATTACTTCTGTATTGACCTTGTCCAACGCGTGATCGGACTAACTGATATTTTTCAGTAGTATTAATATCTGTCCTATTTTTAATTGCACGCTCTTGCCCCTCCTTAATTGCAACATTCAATTGGGGCCCAATTAAAGATAACAACGACGCTGCCATAGGCTCCGGGATTTCGGCTAAGTAAACTTGATTGCCAAAACCGTCGGCTCGAATTGGTGAATACCGCTCTGGAAGTAAAGGCCCTAAAGTATCCATATGGTTTTTAGGTTTAAAAGGATTATCGAGCTCTTCATAATCGACGCGTACCAGCCAGCCATCAATATCCCAAGCGTCGCCAGCTTTCCCAAATTCTTTTGGTTTATCAGCCGAAATGGCCGGGGCAGAAACCACACCAACGGTTTTGATGAACGTATCAGCAAAAGAAAATATAATATCTCCTAAGTTGATTTCTGTCATATTTTGGTAAAACTGATTGTAACCTCCGTTCTTATTAGTTTTGGGTGACCACATATAACCACCACCTACTTCCGCTTTATAAGTTTGGTTTTGATTGACCCACCAGTAACGCAAGACCACGATCCTTTTAAAAAATCTGTGCTTGCAAAACAGCTTAAGCTAAAAACTATGAACATCAACGATTAGACATAAGCTTGGAACGAATTCATCCGGGTTTTGCGAAAGCGATTGCGGACATGTTTAACTAGTCCTGAACTTCGCAGTTTTCAAATCCACAAATTTATCGCCGCGACGTTCTTTTACATTGGCAGTTGTGTGGACGATTAGGGGATTAGAATCCTTCAGAGTCTCAAACAGCTGTTTTGCAATATCTAAAATCGCAACGCATTGCCTATAGTCAGCACCCTCTAGTTCTAAAACAGCTACCACACGGCTTTTCTTTCCTGTGGTTACATCGCCATCAAACGTATTTTTCATTGTAGTCACCTCTTTCAAGGCGCTGATTCTATTTCAGCGCAATACAACCTAAGAAAATACACAAGTTGCGCTGGAAACAAATAGCAGTCAGACCTATCTGCACTTCGGTGGATTTCTAGAGATTTAATAAATGTTTTATATCAGTTAGTTAATAATTTATAGAAGCCAGAAGTGTTCTAAAAATGAATTTTATTTCATAGTACTATCATCAAGTTACAAGGAATAAAAAATTTTATCCTTGTCATGCCTTTACAACCTTAATGGTATTAGGCTAATTCCCTAATAACTCTCAAAAATTCAACTATTAGAGAAAAATATAAAGTTATTTCAATTAAAAATAGTATTTTTAAATTGCACTGTACTCTTTGTGATTCGTGGTGAAAGCGATTTCGGGGGTTATATTGGGGTTAATTATACTGCGCGTCGTTTAGCGCCCAGTAGCCTTTGGTGCCTTTGAGTTTTTTGTT
>CAXBKT010000207.1:0-5205 GCA_963976155.1 uncultured Kordiimonadaceae bacterium
AGCACGCGCCGGTGATGCAGGTAAAGGTTTTGCCGTTGTTGCAAGCGAGGTGAAGTCACTTGCCAATCAAACGGCGCAGGCTACTGAGAATATCACCAGGCAAATCGATGGTATCCAGAGTGTTACCGCCACGACAGTTTCGGTTATGCATACAATTGGTGAAATGAACGACAAACTTAACCATGTAATGACTAGTATTGCATCGGCTGTTGAAGAGCAGGAAGTCACAACACAAGAAATTAGTCGCAGTGTTCAGTATGCTGCAGACGGCACTAGGCAGGTTGCGAGTGAGATACAGGCTGTGTCTGATGGGGCACAGAAAACTGGTGCAGCTTCTAGTATTGTAATGACTGAGGCGGAACGTTTGGCGCAGCTTTCAAACGATATTAGGCTTGGTGTTGATACATTCTTGAGTGACGTGCGCGCAGTAACTTAAAGTCTAAACACCGGATAAAAAAGGGCTTGGCATGATGCTGTAGCCCCTTTTTGAAGGGTTATTCAATAGTATAAAGCCCGACAGACCCAGATACTTCATAGGCGACAGCAAGAGTGGGTTTGCCGTAGGGGCTTTGGTTTGCAGGAATGAACAAAACACATTCAGGGCCAAGGTGACCGGCTGCTGCTAGGGTATCTATTCCAGCTGATGGATCAAGTGCGGGGTCGAAGTTTCGGTTGTTATAATAGCTTATAAATTTTGAGGTGGCTGGCTCCGTAACATCATAGATCATGATACCACCGCTACGCTCCAACCCAATAAAAGCATATGTCCGTCCGTCAATTGTACCTATAGTAATAGCCTCTGGCTCGCTGCCTTTGTCATCAGAGCGGTTATCTCCTCTGTTTTTGTCATTGGATGTATTGAAACCGTTGAAGCCCAATTGCCTAAGTGTTGTTTGAGCGAATTGGTCACCGCTGTCAAAAACCAGCGTACCTGTTTCATCCCAGAGAGAGAAGGAGCGGGCACCGTAACTGTAGGCAATATCAATGTCCCCATCATTATCTATGTCGCCGTCAGTCGTTGATATTTTCAGGCGGTTCCCTGTGTTGGCTTCTTTAAGTTTGGTTTTTAGTGTTTTGTCGAGCTTAGCTTTGCCAAGGCGGATAACCTCCTCGCGGGCATCTCCTTCATTCGCTGTTGCTAAATAAGTTTTTCCAGATTGGCTGAAACTGGCAAGTGTATCAGGCATGTAAAAGCCACGTATAGGATGATTTGAAATAGAAGCTACGCCGTCTTTGTCTGAAGTGTCTAACCCATTCCCGGGTAAGGTATGATCTTTGTAGCCGAGAGGTAAAATGCCTGTGAGAGAAGCTGATGCAATATCAATAACGGCTATTGCATTGTTTTCCTGCAAGGATACATAAGCTGTTTGGCCTGAAATAGTTATATACTCAGGTTCAAAATCTTTTGCGGGTGTCTTGCCGGGGGCGATGCGGACACCTTTCCTGCGAAGTTCATCTGTATTGAGAGTATCAAAGCTTACGGTTCTAACAGGTGAGTTCGCGAGGTTTTCTTTATTGAGTGTAATCACTGAAACGGACCCCTCTGGATCGGTGCCTTCGCGAGGTTCTCCTTCGTTGGCTGTGAGTATGTAACGACCATCCTTGCTGAAAATTACCATATCTGGTAAGTCGCCTACTGGTATTTCTGCAAGCCGTTTGGCACTTGGGTTTAAAATAATAACCTTCCCAGGCCGGCCTGTGGCCTTAATTTCATGTACGGTAACAGCGACCAAGTCGTTATGTACAGCAACGCTCGTTGGTTGTTCATGGGCTCCTAACGGTAAAGACCGGGTTTTTGTTAGGGAACTGTCCTTGATTTGAAGGATGTCAACACTTGGGTTGGCACCGTTTACTAAATAAAACTGCCGATTATCCGCGGAATATACAATTATTTCTGCGGCAGAGCGGTTGAAAATACCCTGAGAATAGCTTGTCTGTTCCGTGAGTTGCAGGGGCTGTTCAGTCGCCGATAAGCCAAGGGCTAGAGGCCAGAGTAGTGCCGTAGCAATTAGATGTCGGGTAAGCATTGGTGGTTCCTTCGTTGTTCAGTGCCTGAACGAGGCCGCTTAATATCTAGAAATACCTTATGTGCGATGTGTGACAATTTTATTATTAACGGGAATCGTAGCGCTTTTTTTTGTCACAAAAGTCAAATAAACCACAAAGTATTTACAGTGTGATTATGGTAATTTTATTTTAATAACAATAGGTTATTGTTTATTAAGGCTTGATCAACCGGACTGTAATAAAATAGAAACATTTCTGAGCCATTACTGCGCTTGCAAAAAATATTAAAACTATCCGTTGATAACAAAAACTATGTAAATCCAAGTAAAATCCGCAAGGAATAGCCGATAAGGCTCGGGGGATTAAATAGGAATATATGATGTTTAAAATGAAACACGCAAAAGTCCTTATGGCCGCAACAGCTTTAACGGCTGTGTCTTTGCCAGCAAGTGCACAGTCTATTGAAGAACTAAAAGCTCAGTTGGAGATGCTTTCTAAACGAATTGAGCAGTTGGAACAGAGCCAAAGTAAAACGTCTGCAAAAAAAGCTGTTGTTAAAAAAGCTGAGCCAGCTTTCAGTCTCGGTACAGAAGATGGTTTGTTTGAGTTTAATGTTCGCGGACGTATTTATGCTGATGCTGGGTGGGCGTCAGATAAAGACAACACCATGGATATTGATGCAACAGAGTTCCGTACAGCTCGCCTTGGTATTGAGGGTAAAGCTTGGAAAAATGTTAAATACAAATTTGAAGCTGATTTTGCTGGTAATGAAGTTGATATGAAGGATGCTTACCTTCAGTATAAAAGCAAAATGGGTAGCTGGACATTCGGTCAGTTCAAGACGCCTAACTCTCTTGAAGAGCAGACATCTTCACGCCACACGACCTTTATGGAACGTTCATCCTTTACTGATGCCTTTGGCCTAGCCCGTATGATGGGGATTGGTTATGGTAACGGCGGTGATAACTGGACATTTAAGGCTGGTGTCTTCCGTGGTAGTAATGCTTCTGACTTGGATAAAGAGGGGCATGCCCTTGCAGCCCGTGCAACATATGGCAGCAAGTTTGACGGTGGTAGCTGGATGCTTGGTGGATCCGTTCGGTTTCGTGATGTTGGTGAAGGCGATAATCTTCGTTACCGTCAGCGCCCCCATAACCACCTAAGTGATCGTTTTGTAGCAACAGGACGTTTGTCTGAAAAAGACACTATGTATGGCCTTGAGGCTGCGGGTCAGTTCGGTGCCTTCCATGTATCGGGTGAATGGGCAAGCCTAAACGCTAAAGATGGTGGCAGCAGAGGCCGTAACGCAACGTTTAGCGGTGGTTATGTTGAGGCTGGCTGGTTTATTACTGGCGAGAAGAAAACGCTCAAGCTTGATAAAGGCGCTTGGGACCGCCCGAAAGTCAGCAAGCCGCTTCATGAAGGTGGTCTTGGTGCATGGCAAATTGCTGCAAAATATGATGTGATTGACCTGACGGATAACGGCGTGTTCGGCGGTGAGCAAGATACGTTTATTCTTGGGGTGAATTGGTACCTTAATCGTCATTCACGGTTCATGATGAACTATAGCCACAGCACGATTGATGAAGCATTTGATGTTTCCGCTAATGGTACTGACGGTGAAAATTCAGTGAATACACTGGGTATGCGTTTCCAAGTTGATTGGTAGCCACAATATAAAAATAGCTATGGCTAGTTAATATGGGGCGGTGACATTCAGGTGTTGCCGCCTTTTCCTCTTTTTGGCACACATTACGAAAATTATATGGAGCCGTAATTTTTTCTGGCATTTTGAAATAATTGTCATTAGGTTGCCGTCAACAAGCCACAAAAGTGTCATGGAACCTATGTTAAAGAACGCCCATATCAACCGGCCTAGCCGACTACGACGACGATAAGACCAAGTTCTTATTGCTGTTTGTTGTGTTTGGCCTGTGAGGCCATCGATATGGGAAAATGCCGATGATCACTATAGATCAAGAACGGCCGTGCGATGATGCAGAGATTGAAAATCTGCTGGATGCGGCCTTTGGACCTGAGCGGTTCACCAAGTCATCATATGTTTTGAGAGAAAATCTTTCTGCGCTACCAAACCTTAGCCACGTTGCGCGTAAAGAAGGCCGTCTTGTGGGGACAATTCGCTATTTCCCTATTCAAATTCAAGATTTGTTGGCGGGGCAGACACAAAATGCCTTATTGCTTGGGCCACTCGCTGTTTCACCCACGTTGCATAATGAAGGTGTTGGTAGTCAGTTGATTACACAGACAATGCAAGCAGCAAGGGCCTTGGGCTATAAGCGTATACTGCTTGTGGGTGATATTACTTATTATAGTCGTTTTGGTTTCGAAAGTGTTCTGCCGCGTTATATCACAATGCCAGGCGGCCGTGATGCGCGTCGGCTGTTAGTGTGGCAGGCTGCCACAATTTCATCACTGCCTGCTGTAGGGAAATTACTTGCTGGCTGGAAAAAAACGGCACCCGCACGAAATTGGGCGGCTGAGGACTTGCAGCCTGCCGCCTAGGTGTCTTTATGTGAATACAAAGCCTTTCATCGTGGATTGATGCATCATATAGTGCAGTTAAGGAGCACTATATGGCGTCACCCCCAAATACTTCAGCTACTATGACAGGCTTTAACCTTGAGAGTTTTCTTAAAGAAGTCTCAGACAAAAAATTTCCACCCGTAGAGAAATGGAACCCTGATTTTTGCGGGGACATTGACATGCGGATTGCGGCTGATGGTACTTGGTTTTACATGGGAACCCCGATAACTCGTGAGCGTATGGTTAGATTGTTTTCAACCGTACTGCGTAAGGATGCCGACGGCAGGACATACCTTGTAACGCCTGTTGAGAAGATAGGTATCCAAGTTGAGGACGCGCATTTTGTTGCAAAAAGTGTAGATGTGTTGGGGGAACCTCAAGCTCAAATTCTGAGTTTTGTCACCAATGTAGGCGACACAGTGATTGCTGACGCTGCTCACCCTATTCGAGTAGAGGTTGATTCTGAGACAGAAGAACCCAGACCTTATATTACTGTGAGAGGCAGGCTAGAGGCCCTTATCGCACGATCCGTTTTTTATGAGCTTGTTGAGCATGCAGAACAAATTGAAACAGATGGAACTACTGAGTTGGTGGTTACTAGTAACGGTGAGCGTTTTTCGCTCGGTAGTTGGAGTGATGGTTGATGTTGAACTG
>CAXBKT010000208.1:0-5187 GCA_963976155.1 uncultured Kordiimonadaceae bacterium
CAAATGACAAAGCCATGTGGCGCAGGTATTTGGGTTCGTTTGGGTGCTGGTCCAATGTACGGCCAAATAATTGCCGTGCTTTCTCAGGCTGATTACTAACCTGTGATAAGCGCCCCCCAAGGTCAAGAAGCTCAGTAGAGGCTAGAGGGTCTTCCAACATTGGTTTTAGCACAAGCGTTGCCAACTGAAACCTACCCATACGAATATTGACATTGGCGAGCGCAGTCCTAACAGATGGATTAGCAGGGTGCGCTTCTAATAGTGCGGTTAACATTCCAATACTTCGATCATGACCGCCCAGCATGCCTGTTACACGCGCATAAGCTATCTGTGCATCGACGAGTTCTGGCGCAGCAGCCATGGCTTGCCCATAAATATTTAGTGCTCCTTGCAGGTTACCAGAACGTTCAAACCCCTCGCCTACTCGCAACAATCCTTCGGGGTTTTCAGAGGCTAAAGTATTGCGTGCTCTTGCTGAAAAAGGCCCCTCTCCGGTGTTCACACGTTTCTCTGGACCTGTACCACAGCCACTTACTGCCAAGCACAAAAGTAGAGTTGGAATGATTCGAATAGATAAAATTTTATTCAAAATTTTTGACCTAACTTACCCTGAAGAGTTAACAAGTGATTACCAAAACACCTCAAAATCCACCGATAAGGCCCGGTTTTAGCCACTTTGATGGATTTTCTTGGACGAGAATCACTTTTTGAGGTACATTATAACTCGCTGAGAGAGCGTGTGTAATGGGTAAACGCACGCCATAGGAGCCTAAAACTATGGTTGATATACAAGCTACTGCCGCGGCAAGCGGTCAATCTATTAATGCAGCAGGCCGTGCTGGCGCTGTTGAATCGCAGGTTAGCGAACGTCAGGTTGCTGAAGATTCAGAAATCGAGCGTAAAGAAGCAGAGCCATCTGCGACCCTACCTGGGGTTGGCGACAACGTCGATTTGCAAGCCTAGCTGTTTTATTCGCTAGGAGGTTCCGCCTGCTGAAGCGATTCAGCAGGCTTTTCCACATCTAGAATTTGCCGGTTAGCTTAGCCCAGAACAGCGTGGATATTTTCTTTAGCTGTGTTGGTTCCGTCTTCGTCAACTCAAAAGGGTTGTTTTTTACTTTACTGAGCGCGACCTGATATAACTTAATCTGCGCTGCGAGTAGTAATAAGCTTTGCTCTGCCTTAGGTAACTGAGCTTGCTGTGACAAGGCCAGTTCTCGTTGGTTTTCGACATACTCCAGCATTTTTGTTATTGTTGGCTGCAATAAAACATACGCCTTTGAAACATCAGGCGATTGTAGCCCCGATATCATATCATTTGTAAGCGGAGCAGCATTTGTTTGCCAAGAGTGAGGGATAGCTCGAACTAATCCAAGCATGGCCCATGCAGCTCCTAACTGCTGCGCAGCAATCTGACCGGAATTACTTAACTTCTCACATACAATATGTGCTGCGGCCAAGTTAAGTTTACCGCCAACTCCATCAGCATAATCTGTTAAAGCTTTAAAGCTGGTTGCTTCATCACCAAGCAATCCGCTTTTTCTAGCTTCTAAAATTGCAGTAAGCAGTGGATTGATTGGGCATACTTTTAGCAAAAGAGCTAACTCCCCAATCACTGGCTGCTGCCTTACTTGGCCTTGCTTTATTTCAGCTAGGACATCCTGCCACCACTGTATTCGGATTTCTCCAAGCATGGGTTCAGAGACTGTTTCTCTAATTTTTGCTATTTCTTGATTAAAAGCATAGAGCGCCCACAGGCCTCTTTGGGCAGTATGTGGTGCAAATAAACTCAATAAGTACCTATCAGGGTCGTCTGAACGAACCAGATTTGAGCAATAAACAGCGTTTTCTTCAGATTTTGACATGGGCGCAAAATGGTCATGTAACGCGCTGTATGCAAGAAAAAACTGATAAAATCATTACAAGAAAAATCAAACTCTATAAGGAAAACTTCGAGTTTAGCTTGAGATAAACTACTTTGACCGTTAGTTTTTTAAAGTCAGACACCAAGATTATTCTTAGGGAGCTAGGGAAATGGGAAAGATTCTTGAATCTCTTCAAAATACCGTAATTGCGGGCATTGTGCTCGCATTGTTAATTATAGGCGCTCAATCAAGCTGGTTTAGCCAGTTTGAATTTGATGCGGCTTTCTATGCACGTTATCTGCATGTGCTTTCCGGTGTGATGTGGATCGGGTTGCTTTGGTATTTCAATTTTGTGCAAATGCCAACGATGCCATCTATTCCAGATGAGTTAAAACCAGCTGTTGGCAAACATATTGCGCCAGCTGTCTTGTTTTATTTCCGCTGGGGTGCAATGGCCACATTATTTACAGGCCTATGGCTTGCAATGATAAATGGCTATCTCGTTCAGGCGCTTACGCTTGCTGAAGGCAGTATGCTTATTGGCTTAGGCATGTGGATGGCTATCGTCATGTGGTTCAATGTTTGGTTTATTATTTGGCCAAACCAAAAAATTGCACTTGGCATCATCGAAGCTGAAGCGGACGCAAAACCTGCAGCAGCGAGAAAAGCGATGCTTTTCAGTCGGACTAACACACTTCTGTCTATTCCGATGCTACTTTGCATGGTGGGCCAACAAAACGGCTTAGCATTCTAAACGAGCTACAAAACCAACTACTTGAAAGGGCCGTGAATTTCACGGCCCTTTTTCATTAGGATAGATGCTATTTTGCAGCTGCTAAGTTTTCGGCGGCAAAATCCCAATTTACCAAACTACTAAGGAATGTTTCAATGTAATCTGGGCGACGATTTTGGAAGTCCAGATAATATGCATGTTCCCAAACATCCATTGTCAGAAGCGGTACAGCGCCGTCCGTCAGAGGGCACTCTGCATTGGCTGTTTTTTCAACTGCTAGCTTTCCATCCCGAAGAACCAGCCAGGCCCAGCCAGAACCGAACTGTGTAGCACCTGCAGTTTTGAACGCTGCGACAAACGCATCAAAATCACCAAAATCTTCATTAATTTTAGCAGCAAGTTCACCTATTGGTTTCCCGCCACCATTTGAACTCATGGAATGCCAATAGAATGTATGGTTCCATATCTGCGCAGCATTATTGAAAATACCTGCCTTTGTCCCATCAGAAGCAGTAGCAAGCATAATGTCTTCAAGAGACATTTCGTTGAATTCCGTTCCCTCAACAAGTTTATTAAGGTTCACAACATAGGCATTATGGTGTTTGCCATAATGAAAGCTTAATGTATTTGCGGAAATCTGTGGCTCGAGGGCATCTTGCGCGTATGGGAGTGGGGGAAGTTCAAATGGGCCTGACATTGGGGAAATCCTTTAATAGATACACGGAACAATAAGGCGTTCGCTTTCAAGAGCTTACGAACTGGCTATACATATAAGTTTATCGAGAATATTCAAGGATCTGAGATGGAAAATATAAGAAATTATTCGGACTTTGACGAAATATGCGCAATATATTCTGGTGAAAACCCAAGAGTAGCCGCTACCTCAGCTAGCTTTTTTGTATAAGCACCGTTCGACCCTTTAAAACTTGAGGCAGGCAGGTTATAACAAACCACCTGTTCCGCCTGCCCTGTAGAGCCTATAAAGGTAACGTCCATAGGACTGTAATCTTGAACGGAGGGCTCGGCATATAATTGAATTACGTCGCTTGAAGGTAACGTGAATGTAACGCCAAAAGCTTTTTCATCTTCTTGTTTTATAAGAAGGGCCCTTTGGCCGATTCTCAGGCCATAGCCGGGTACAAACCCTTTTTCACTAAGCAAAGGGTTGAGTCCCTTTGACCTGAGCAGGTTTTCATCCATAAACAGACCGTAAAAGAAAACTCTCATGTAGAAATAGCCTTATGGATAAGGATTATCAGATATCTGTCCCAATGCATCCTGCCGATGTTGTTCCGCAATCTTTCGATAATGTTCAGCCATACTACGGTTTTTCGCTAACTCATTATCTGTTACATGCCGACTAAATTTTGCGGGACGACCAACCCAAAGCTCTCCTCGCCCAATGGTCTTTCCAGGGGTTAACATTCCACCGGCAGCCAACATACCATCTTCCATTATGTCGGTGTCATCCATAACGATTGATCCCATTCCGACAAAAGCATTGTCATGCAAGCGACACCCGTGCAGTAAAGCCATATGAGCAATAAGCACATCATTCCCGATAAGGGTTGGAAAGGTATGTGTGCTAACGTGAACTATGGTACCATCCTGAATGTTAGTTCGTGTACCAATATGGATATGATTCACGTCGCCGCGCAGCACGCAATTATGCCAAATACTGGTATCCACACCAACCCTCACATCTCCAACCACTTGGGCACCGTGAAATATGTAGGCATCCTTATGAACATCAGGCCAAACTCCCTTAAAAGGAGTTAAGCAGCCGCCGAGAGAGGTTTCTTTGCGTAAAGGCTTTTCCATATTAAGGGAACATTGGCGCTTGAGTAAGGCCTGTATGCTCGTCAAGGCCCATCATTAAGTTCATATTTTGAATGGCTTGGCCAGATGACCCTTTTACTAAATTATCAATAGCAGAAATGATGATAGCTCTACCTGAGATACGATCATTAAACACGTTAAGCACACAGTTGTTCGAGCCACGGACCATTCGGGTGGAAGGCATATTATTACCTTTTAATACCGTCACAAATGGTTCGTTTTCATAGGCTGAAACAAGAGCTTTTTTAAGGTCTTCTGCGGTACAACCATTTAGAGTACGTACGTAGATGGTTTCTAATTCCCCTCGGTTCATCGGCACCAAATGGGGCGTAAAGCTTACACACACATCGCCGTCTGCAGCGAGAGACAGTTCCTGCTCAATTTCAGGCATATGGCGGTGATGCCCCACACCGTAAGGGTGCATTGCTTCAGCAACCTCTACAAAGAGGTTTTGCTCTTTTAGAGACCGTCCGGCCCCTGTTACACCGGACTTTGCATCGATAATGATATCATCTTTACTAATGATGCCAGCTTTTAAAACAGGCCGTAGTGCTAGCAATGCTGCGGTTGGGTAACAGCCAGGGCAAGCAACAAGATGTGCGTCTTTAATATCTGCTCGATAAACCTCTGGTAAGCCGTAAACGGCGCGTTTTTGAATATCATGAGCTTGGTGCTCATTTCTAGCCTTCACTACCTTGTAGCCGTCCTCATCTACATAAAATTTAAACTGTACCTCATATTCTTTAATAGC
>CAXBKT010000209.1:0-5111 GCA_963976155.1 uncultured Kordiimonadaceae bacterium
CAGGCACGGTTTATGTGTCAGTATTCGGCCACTACAAGGCTTAAAACATGCAAAATACGCGCATACAAGTTAATTCAGGATCACTAGTTGATGGTGTCAAAAAAGACATTGATGGCGCTAGATACGGCCTGATTACTTATACA
Organism: uncultured Kordiimonadaceae bacterium; assembly: GCA_963976155.1. Lineage (GTDB taxonomy): Bacteria > Pseudomonadota > Alphaproteobacteria > Sphingomonadales > Kordiimonadaceae > Kordiimonas. The sequence continues at coordinate 144 of CAXBKT010000209.1, forward strand.
GCAGACCTTCGGGATTACGTGGGCGCAGCTGCACAGCTATCAGATGAGAATGGTTCTGTTGAAATGGCTGTGAATGGGGCGTTTAGTGGCACGCCTGAAAACGTGTACATTGATGAGCCCACGACTGGATGGACTAACAGCGCAATAAGCGGTACGTGGGATTTTGGGAGTACAACAATAACTCCCCAGGGCGGCACTGAAAGCATTGATGCAACTGCAACGGGCGATGGCGACCAAGCTCTACTTGAACGGGCTAGCTCAATATCACTTTCAGCGTACAGCGCGTTTTCTGGATACATTTATATTGCTAGTATAAACGACTCAAAACACGATGTTGAAATAGAAGTTCGTTTGGCCGGCGTGACCATTGGAACTAGCGTTAGCTTGAAAGATTATATTGATGTTGGTGTGATAGGTGATTGGCAGCAGTTCGCAATACCGAAAGTTGATATGGGCTTAAATGGGTCAACTATCGATCAGGTTGTATTTACAACGCTAGTTACGTCTGGAGTCGGCCCAAACTACTATCTTGATACAATAAATATTGAAGAGACTGGCGGCGCTGCGTACACCTTTGCACCTGCAAAAGGAGTGGTTTTTGAGCTTTTGACGGTTCAATACACATTCTTAGATAACATAACAGTTATCGAGCCTGCGAAAATGATGAGCGCAACACTTGCGAACGGCATTAGGGTTAGGACTCGAATAGGCGGTATTACTCGGTTTTCAGCACTGATACCCGACTTTAATGCGTGGCTTGGTCTAGGGGTCGATATCTCGTCAACGATTTACGGTGCTACAGATACAACACTAAAATTCACATCAGATATACCTGGGACTTTCCAGAGATTATGCGGTGATGACGGCGACACGTACAGCGTGGTAATAAATGATGACATGAGCGGTATAACAAGTTTTAAAACACTTGTACGCGGTAGAATTTTGTTAAACGGCGCTTAGCGCTGAAGGTAAATTATGGCAACACTTAACAGCTTTGTTTCAGAAAAACAGCTAACGACTATTGAAGCTCCCATGCTTTCTGCGAACTCAACAGAAAAGAAATTTATCGGTGCTGCTACAGTTACGAATACATATACCAGTGAGGTCGAGGTTACGTTTTGGCGTATGCTAACGGCTACAACTGGCACTACAGGCAGCGGTGGAAATTGGGCGATACAAAAGACCATACCAGCAAAAGCAACTGTTAGACTGGATAAATTGCTAGGACAGGTTTTAGGGTTTAGTATGAAAATATCAGCGCTTGCGAGTGTTACCGGCGTTGTCAATGTTGATATGTCAGGGACCACAGAAACCACATGATAATAGAGCGCACCAATGATATGGCGCTAGTTAAATCAATTCTAACCACCGATGGTATTTGGGAAATGATCGGGGGCAAGGGATTAGAAAAAGAAGATTTAATCACTGATAAGAATTGGCTTCATGTTGTCGGTATAGTTGGCGGCGAAGTAGTAGGAATGGTGATGGTACATGACACTGCAGAAGGTGAAGAAAAGTGTCACGTTCAGATTATCCCTAAACATAGAAAAGAACACAGTAAAGAATTCGGCGTTAAGGGTATGCGGTGGATTTGGGAGAACACAGACATAAAGCGAATGGTGGCAACTATACCAATTGAATACCCGAATGTTAGAGAATACGCAGAGAGACAGGGGTTTGAAGTGTACGAAACGAAGCCAGTAAAAGATGGTATCATTTGGTTATTAGAAATAAATAGGAGCTGATCATGGGCGCTGTTAAAGATTTAGGAGAAAAAACTGGACTGGGATCTTTAACGCCTGGCTCAGTAACATCATTATTCGACCCTTTGGATTTTTTAGGGACAAAGAGCGGGGCAGAAGCAAGAGAGGCGGCAGAAGATGCGGCAGAAGCACAGGAAAGGGCATCGCGAACAAATATACAAGAAAGCGCTAGGCAATTTGATCTAACGCAAGCCAATTTGCAGCCTTTTCAGGAAGCCGGTGAGGGTGCACTAAGTCAACAGCAAGCTCTATTAGGATTGTCAGGCGAAGACGAACAGGCACAGGCTTTTCAAGCGTTCAACGAAAGCCCAGGGCAAAAGTTCATGCGTGATCGAGCGCAAAGGAATCTAGTTAGAAACGCTAGCGCTATTGGTGGGTTGGGTGGCGGTAATGTACGTTCTGCACTAGTAGAGCAAGGCGTTGGATTCGCTCAACAAGATTTCCAGAATCAATTCGGACGCTTAGGTCAGTTAGCTGGGCAGGGGCAATCAGCGGCCACAAATATCGGCCAGTTTGGGTCTAACGCAATTGGTCAGCAGGCAGGCTTCAGAACTGCAGGCAGTGAAGCAAGAGCAAGCGGGTTATTTGGAGTGCAACAAGCAAACGCGGCCCAAACTCAAGGCGCGCAGCAAACAGCTGGTACAGTGCTTGGTGCTATTTTCGGATGCGATACGCGATTAAAAACCGATATAACAGAGCTATACCGCGATGAACTTGGCGGCATGTATAACTTCAGATACCACGGCGAACCCACTGTATACAAAGGCAGGATGGCGCAAGAGTTGCTAGATACTAGACCTGATGCGGTTATAACAAATCATCCATCTGGATTTTTACACGTAACAGAAGAATTTAAGCCGGAGGTTGTAACATGCCATTAGTCACAGCTAATCAATTTAGATTACAGCCAGATCCAAACGCTTTTGTCGGCGGGATTCAGCAGGGCCAACAAATACGAGGCCAGTTTGACCAGCGCCAAGATAAGCAGCAAGCGCAGCAGGCGGCTCAAGGCGAGACAGAGAAGACCAAGAAATTAGAAGCTATCAGCTTTCTTGATAATGCGGCTAAAGCTATACAGGGTACGCCAGAAGGTGACAGGGCTGCAGTTGTTAATAGTTTATCGGGTCGCTTGCAAGAGTTCGGAATAGACCCGAAAGCATTGGGGCAAGATTTCAGTGATGGCGCGCTGGCAAACTTTCGGTCAAGCCTAAGTCCTTTTCTACCTCAATCAGAAGGAAGACAAGGAATCGGAATTAAGTCATCGGCACCAATTACAGACCCAAACACAGGGCAGATAGGATTTCCAACTTTCAATCCAAACACTGGAGAAGCTGAGCTTATTCCGGTAGAGGGCGCAATCGGACAAACGTCAGAGCAAAAAAGTCAGCAAGAAATTAAGCAGAAAAAAGCGCTATCCGAAGTTGATATTTCAGCGACAAAGCGAAAAGAGACAATAAAAAGGAAAGTAGCTAGAACCTCTGAGCTAATCAAAGAAATGTCAGAGAGGAACAGAGGCGCAGCGAGACAGCAAAGGGCATTAAAACAGGCTCTTACTTTGGCTCAAAACGCTAGTCAAGGATTAACAGGAGTGGCCAAATTGCAGCTGAGCAGGTTAATACCTGGAATAGACTCAGGCGATGAGGCTGGGCTAGATTCTGCACTAAAACAACTGTCTTTAGAGCTGCTATCAAGTTTTAAAGGTCCAACAACAGATTTCGAGTTTGGTGTTACCGAATCTATCGCGGGTGCGTTAGGGCAATCAAAAGAATCAAACATAGCACGTTTGAAGTCTTTAGAGCGTGCGAGGTTCTTTAATGAAAGAGAGTCAAAGCAATTCCAAGACTTTACAAAGGCCAATGGAGATCCTGATAATTTCCGCTTCGACTTCTCTGAAACAGTGAAGACTAAGAAAGGCCCGTTTACTCTCGAATCTATACAAGCGACTGCAGTGCATGAAAACCTTACTATTGAAGAAACAATCGAGAGGTTAAATAAATAATGCCAGTCATAGACCTTGATACAGGTAAATTTATAGAAGGCGATCAAGAGCCTAAAATACCAGGCGTTTCGGTGCTGCCAGAAGTGCAAGCGCCACAACTTCAGGCCAGGTTAATTGATCTCGATACTGGTAAATTTGCCGACACAGAGACACAACAGCCAGCACCTAAACCAGAAGAAAAGCCAGAAGGATTCTTCGGTGCCAGTGTGATTGAACCAATAGGAACAATAGCAAGCTCAATAATAGCGGAACCAATAGCGGGACTAGCAGGAATAGCCGCAACATTGATACCTGGTGAACCTGGTGCGGGATCTAGGGCAGTGAAAGCCACAAAAGAGGCGTTAACATTCAAGCCGACAACCAAAAAGGGCGAGGCCGGTTTGAAGTCTTTGGGGGAAACGCTTAAACCAGTAGGCGAGGCTATAAAGTCAGTAGAGACGGGCTTAGGTGATGTTGGCTTTGCTATTGGCGGCCCTGTAGGTGGAGCTATTGGCTCTACCATACCCACTGCATTAATGGAGGCGCTAGGCTTAGCCCTTGCTAGAAAAGGAACGAGGGCATCAGGAAGGCTTATTGATGAAGCTGGCAAACCAACTGCAGAACTTCAAAAGGCGCTGGAAAACTCAAAAACAAAGTTCGATGACTTAACACCAGAGGCCGTGAATTCATTAGATACAAATAGATTCACTTTGCCGGAGGAAGTTCTAAGAGCTGAAAGGTTCAAAGAGCAGGGCATACCAGCCACCACGGGAGATATAACGCAGAAATTTCCCCAGCAAGCAACAGAGGCAAGGCTAGTAGAATCGGCGGCTGATGATGCTGCGGGTTCGTTGAGGTCATTGCGGCTAGATCAAAGTCGCGGATTAAAAGAGAGGCTTACAAATGTTGTGGATGATCTTGGCGTTCCTAGCGATGTTGGCGATAGCCTAAAGGCGGCGTTAACAGGTAGGAAAAAGCTACTAAAAGCAGAAAAAAATAAACTTTACGGGGCGGCGGCTGATGCTGCACCAGAGATAAGGGCGCTACCTTTAATAACCGATTCAATTAGCGATGCCTTTTTAAGTCCTGCAGAATTAAGGCGCTTATCAAGAATTGGAGGCAGCCAGATACCAGCTATAAAAGATTTGATGCTGGAGTTTGGAATAACCAAAAACGCTGATGATGTTGCTAAGTTCACAAAAGAAGGCGGCGACATAATACCGTTAA
>CAXBKT010000210.1:0-5050 GCA_963976155.1 uncultured Kordiimonadaceae bacterium
TTTGGTGATGATATCGCCTTCCCGCAAAGCCATTGCCACATCAAGCCCCTCAGTAACCTCGCCAAACACCGTGTAGCGACCATTGAGGTGTAAATTATAAGCTGTATTAATAAAAAACTGAGTACTGCCGGTATCTTTGCCAACTGTCGCAAGCCCGACCGTGCCAATTACATGGTCGGCTGCAAACCATTCTTCACGAATAGTGCCCCAATCCGAAATTGACATGTCTTCAATTTGGCCTGCTTGGGCTACGAAATTTGGAATAACCCTATGCCAGAGCATGCCGTCCATCTTGCCACTTTCGGCAAGCTGCAAAAAGCTTGTCGCGGCAAAGGCTGCTTCATTCAGCATAGTGATTGTAATTTCGCCGCGTGTTGTATGGAGCTTCAGCTTCGCATCTTGGTATGAAGCTCTTATGTCAGCAGACGGCGTTGGTCGCGCAGCACCACCACCTCCAGCTTCAGGATCAAGTATTAGACGGATGTCATCTGCCCGTTTTGTGCCACTGTTTTCAGCTACATATTGGGCTAGAATAGAACGCCCCTCTTCAACACCGGCCAGCTGCCCCATTGCCTTATTAGCTAGATAATAAGAGCTTGACCACAATGCTACTTTTGCCTGTTTGAGGCCTTCAGCCGGTGATCGCTGCATAAGGCTTTCAAGCGCTACAGAAGCAACCGCTTCATCTGTAGAAGCAATAGCACCAGCAATTACTTCCGTAATTTGTGTATCTTCCACATCACGCCTAGCTAATGCAGTAATTGCCAGTTGGCGCAGAGGCCCGTCAGGCTGGTTAAGCGCCGAAGCCAAGTAAGCCTTACTCGTTGGATCACTGAGGCGGCCAAGTGACCGCACAGCTTCTATTTTTGCCGGGCCAACTTCGCTCTTTGCTAAGGCGAGTAACGCACTCGATACTGCATCGCCGAACTGAGGCAACAAGCGCACTAACAGCTTTTTAACCGCAGGGTCGCGCGCTGCGCCCACAGCCTCAACAACAGCATCCATTGTATAAATCTGATCAATCCCTTGAAGACGAACAAGGAAGTAAGCGTTCGCAAAACCAGTTTCTGAATTCGAGGTTTCTGCAAGCACCGCATCAAAGGAAATTGACGTAAGAGCTGTCGCCTCCATACGGTCATAGGTAATTTTCTGCATTAACGCATAAACAGACGCTACATTCTCCGGATCGAAACTCTCAATTAAAACAGGTGTCACTGCAGGGTCACCTGAAAATGACAGTGCCGTGAGAATTTTGCTTTTCTCAAATTGTTCATCAGCCACGTCAAGTTGTGCCAAAAGGGCTGGGGTTACGGCCTCCCCGTAACAATAAGCAGCACCTGTTTGAGCTGCAATGCGCGCCATAGTATTTTCAGAGCCAATATACGGCACCAGCTTTTCACACCCAGCACCACCAACTTGCCCAAGCATTTCTAGAGCTAGCCAGTTTTCTGCCAAAAGAGCATCCTCAAAAGCTGGATTTTCTGCGTCCCGAGCATCCATCGCAGACCAAATATCCATCTGAGAATTATTTTTTTCATCTATTTTTTCCTCTGAACAACCAACAACAAGGCCACATAGGACAAGAGTCGTTACAACTGTTTTTTTTATTTTCACATTAGTCCCCCATTATAACCACCTAGATATACTAGACTTTTTCTTTACTACCCTAACCGGCCCAAGCTCATCATTGCAAGCCAATCGGGATTCAGGCGCCTTATAGATCAAAGCTATGCGCTGTACGCATAGCTGGTACGAGTCAAAAAAGGGTTTTCTATTCAATCTTCCAGACCTATATACCCATCAACGCCGACGAACACGGTAACGCTCCTCCCAAGCGACCAACTGTTCAGAGCGATAATGAGTATTGAGTTTTGTATTGAGTTTGACGGTTTTCCGTCATAAAGGCCGGTCCCGGGGTTTCCTCCCCCCTCCCCCCACTTCCCCCTCGGGACCGGCCCTTTAAATTCTTCTAATAGAAGTATCTCTCCCCAAACATTGATACGTTAAATTGCCCTGGTTTATCCGGGGCTTTTTTTTAATAACCCATATTTCTATTTCCGAACAAATACGCGCGCTTATTCGAGCCATCAAATACAAGATCTTCCCAGTCCTAGCGAAGCCACCACATTTTTCGATAGCGCTTCTCAGGGAAATATCCTCATGCTATACACAGCTTATAGTAAATAAATCTCAACCTTAGAGACCTTGAGGCAGAATGCCCATCATTAGACACTTATTATCCCTCCTGATGTTTTTATTCTGCATCCTAACCCCTGCAGTGCCGAAAGTGCAGGCCGAAGAATTTGTTCTAGCACAGCAACCCGGCGACGATTACTTCAAACAAATTCTCGAAGCCGCCCTTGCAGCAGCGGATGGCATGCACACCCTTAAAACGCATGTATTTTCAAAGGATATCCCACAAAGCCGAATACTACGGTCCCTTGAAGGCAGTCGCCATACCCCCATAAACATACATTTCAGTGGCCACAGCGCCAAACGGGAACAGTCGCTACGCCAAATAGACATCCCCCTAACCAGAGGCCTATATGGGTACCGGTCATTTATTATCTGCACCACCGACCAAGATAAATTCACAGGCATTAAAACACTTGTACAACTCACGAAACGTATTTCCATGGGGTCAGGCACCGGCTGGCCTGACACAAAAATACTAAGGGATGCAGGCTTTCGTGTTAAAACAGGCAACATAGCCAATCTCTGGGTACTACTTGGACGAAAACAATTCATTGCCTTTCCAAGAAGTATATATGAAATCTATGCTGACCTAGAAAATGCACCCCATCATATAACCAGCAAACCTCTGTCAATTGAGCAGACTATAATGCTGCATTATCCGTTTGATTTATTTTTCTACCTTGCACCAGATGATAGCCTCCGGGCAGACATCATCCAGCAAGGTCTGGACCGGCTATACAAAAGCGGAAAGTTTATGGAAATTTTCCTTGGGCATCCAACAGTGCAGACTGCCCTCAAAGAAGCTAAAAAACACAAACGACATATTTTTGAGTTAGAAAACACGCTCAGCACTGACCGCCTAAGGGCTATCCCCGCCCGCTATTGGCACAATCTTCTAGACTAAGGCAGCACCACTCAGAAAGCCTTACTAATCTGCCAATTCTTTAGCCCGTCTATATGCTGCTCCAACAGCGTTTCGCATAAGGTCCCCGAGACCACCCTGTGCCATCAAAACGTCAAGCGCAGCCGCTGTAGTTCCGCCAGGGCTTGTGACCCGGCGGCGAAGCTCCCCTGCAGATAAATCCGATTCAGTTTTTAGCAATTGTCCCGCACCAATGATAGTTTGTCGTGCTAACTCCATTGCGGACTTGCTATCAAGCCCTACACGTTCTCCGGCTGCAGCCATAGCTTCAACCATATAAAAGACATAGGCCGGCCCACTACCTGATAGTGAAGTTACAGCATCAATCAAGGCTTCCTCTGTCACCCACAGTGCTTGTCCAGTAGCAGACAATAACGTATGAGCAAGCGCCTTATCATTTTCTGATATAGTGCCACTTGCAGTAAAGCCCGTAATACCTTCACCAACTGCCGCAGGTGTGTTTGGCATTGCCCTGATATACACAGCGTCTGTGGCAACACCTCGCCTCATCTGCTCAAAGGTAACGCCCGCCGCCACAGAAATAATAAGAGTATCTGCTTTTACAAGCCGGGCAACTTCAGGCAAAACGGAATTAATGACTTGTGGTTTAACCGCCAAGATAATTGCTTTCGCTTCCACGCCGTCAGGTATGGTGGCCAAACTCTCTACATATTTATCACCGGCTACCCCCTCTAGGGCACCAATAGGTTTTGAGGGGTCTGCAATATACAGCGCATCCGCATCCAATCCTGCAGCCAGCCATCCACTGGCGAGGGCGCGCCCCATATTGCCGCACCCGAGTAACACAATTGGGGATTTTGCTGTAAATGCTTCTCTCATATCAACCTTCTTTGATGGCAACCTTCCAGCCCATGAAAAATAAAGAACGGGCAAAGCATAGCTCTACCCGTTCCCTAATCAATACACCACAGAATGTAAATTCTGATCGCTAACGCGCTCAATAAATATTGAGCATCCTCAAAACAAACTCAAAACAATACTCAGGTACAAAGCCTATGCGCTGCCAACACATTCCAGCATGGCAGCCTCGATCGCTTCCTCCGGTGTTTGTCCCCCCCACATCACAAACTGGAACACTGGATAAAAACGTTCACACTCCCCGAGCGCTGTTTCGACCATTGTGATCAGATGGTCCTCACCAATACCACCTAAGAGCGGGTCGGTTGCTAAACTTGCATGGCGATACAACAGTGCTTTTTCTTCGGCCCAATATTCAAAATGGCCAATCCACATACGTTCATTTATCAGACCAATTGTCTGGTAAATATCAGCCTTGCGTACTTCTGGAACCTTAAGATCAAAGAGGCATGCAAACTGAAGTGTCTTGAACTCTTCGCGCCAAAAAACACGAAGCTGTAAGTCTGTATATTCGCCAGAGATGAACATTGTTAGCTCATCATCACCTTGGCGTTCAACGGCCCAATCATTGGCTCCTGCAAGCTGCTCAGCCATATCCACCGGGCTTACAGTGGCTACTTCAGAATGTCCGGTATTAAGTGTCGTCATCTCAACTCCCCCTGGAGATGCCCCTGCCGGACGCTTATCCAGCAGAAACAGTTGCCGGTCAACGCCTTAGTAATGATCTACCAGAAACACGAAATCTGGCTCCTTACTACTAAATAAACACTAGATGTAGGGTGCCAGCACAGACTCTACCATGCAAGTAAATATTGAAAATTCATATAAAATATCTGTGGAAAAGTGCCTCTCACCGCGAATCACGTGAAGCATTTTTTTACGTATTTTCAGCCTGTTAGAATCTGTTTCTCATGCAAAGAATCTGTGGATAATAATATCGAAAAGTCGACTTTCTTTCGCTACTTCTTACCCGACTTTTTCTTCAATAAGTTAATTTCAGCTCGCAACTCATCATTTTCCAAGCGTGCTTTTTCAGGATGTCTCGTGCGCTGT
>CAXBKT010000211.1:0-5005 GCA_963976155.1 uncultured Kordiimonadaceae bacterium
GGCCGCGGAATACGATCGGGCACTGAACAAGGCCGCCAGACATATAGCGCGTTTTAGCCGCTGAGTTGATGATGTGGTCAATCGCCTGCATGGCGAAATTGAAGGTCATGAACTCAATCACAGGCTTAAGGCCCGTGAATGCCGCACCCACACCGAGACCCGCAAAGCCGTGCTCAGTGATCGGTGTATCAATCACGCGCTCTGGGCCGAATTCATCGAGAAGGCCCTGCGTAACCTTATAGGCACCTTGATATTCAGCAACTTCTTCCCCCATAACAAATACGTCAGGGTCTTTGCGCATTTCTTCTGCCATCGCGTCACGCAGTGCTTCACGCACTGTTTGCGTAACCATCTGCGTACCGTCTGGCAGTTCAGGATCCGTCGGCACGAATACATCAACAACAGTACCCGCTGGCGCGGGGGCTGGTTCCATCTCAGTTTCTACAACAGGCGTTGCCGCAGGCGTGGATACTGTTTTAGAAACGTCAATGTTTGAAGCGTCTTCGCCTTCTTCTACAAGGATAGCGATCAATTGACCAACCGGCACGTCTTCTGCGCCTTCTTCGACCAAGATTTTTGCGATTGTTCCTTCGTCAACAGCTTCCACTTCCATGGTTGCTTTGTCGGTTTCAATCTCCGCGATCACATCGCCGCTTTCAACGGTATCGCCTTCTTTCACGAGCCATTTCGCGAGTGTGCCCTTTTCCATCGTTGGGGAAAGAGCCGGCATAGTAATTTCGATAGCCATATCTGTAGTATCCCTTACGCAAGCACGTCGGTGTAAAGTTCAGAAAGATCAGGTTCTGGGCATTCCTGCGCGAAAGTTGCAGCATCAGCCACAATTGCTTTCAGCTCTTTGTCCAAATCCTTAAGCGCAGCCTCGTCCATAATGCCGCCATCAAGGATAAGGTCTTTCACCTGATCGATTGGGTCATGGTCAGACCGCATTTTCTTCACTTCTTCTTTGGAGCGATATTTCGCCGGATCAGACATAGAGTGCCCACGGTAGCGGTATGTTTTCATCTCAAGAATGAAGGGACCGTTGCCTTCACGACAATGCTTCACAGCCTTTTCCATAGCCGCACGTACTTCCAGCACATTCATGCCGTCTACTTGCTCACCCGGAATACGGAAACTTTCACCGCGCTTGGAAAGCTCAACCTCAGAACTTGCACGGCTCACGCTTGTGCCCATCGCATACTGGTTGTTCTCAATAATATAAACCACTGGCAAGTTCCAGATACGCGCCATATTGAAGCTCTCGTACACTTGGCCTTGGTTTGCTGCCCCGTCACCAAAATAGGCAACAGATACATTATCAGTTTTGCGGTATTTGTTTGCAAACGCCAGGCCCGTACCGAGTGACACCTGCGCACCGACGATCCCGTGGCCACCAAAAAAGCCGCCTTCAGGGTCAAACATGTGCATAGAACCACCTTTACCGTGCGAACAACCGCCGCTGCGGCCAGTCAGCTCAGCCATTACGGCTTTCGGGTCGGTACCAGACACAAGCATATGACCGTGTTCACGGTAACCGGTGATTACTTTATCGCCGTCCTTAAGTGCAGTCTGGATACCAACAACAACGGCTTCTTGGCCGATGTATAGGTGGCAGAAACCACCAATGAGGCCCATGCCGTACATCTGGCCAGCTTTTTCTTCAAAGCGCCTGACAAGCAACATGTCCTTATAAAAGGAAACAAGCTCATCGTTTGAGGCTTTATAAAGTGCAGGCTTGGCTGTGCGCCGCCGAGGGGAAGCAGCCGCCTTCTTAGTTGTGTTTTTAGCAGTCATTGCCGCCTTCCTAAGAAATAAGGGGAGATACAAATACTGGAATTCATTACCTATAGGAATAACTGGCATTAGGCAGTTTTGCAATAGGGTTTAAATCATTGAAATAGAACGATAAATAATAATTAACTTGATTTTAGTTAACCTATATTTAGGCCAATCAATTCAAAAAGAGGATGATTTCATCAGGATGCGTGAACCCAAGTTGCTTACGCACCTGCTCTTCAAGCATGTCAGGATCAAGTTCAGCACCGCTCAGTTTCAACACTCTCTGCTCAAGAGCAGTACGCAGCCCTCGCGTCGCCTGCGCCTCAGCAAGCAATAGTTGCTGTTGCTGCTCTAGCGCTTTCAACGCGCTTAAGCTGCTATCACCCTGAAAAGCGTGAACAGCAAAATAAGCCACAAGGAAAAACCATACTCCGGTTATCCAAGCTTGCGCTAAATTGCGTGATATGCGACCGACTCGTTTCATGAATCGAATCATGTCATGGCCGAATCATATAATCAAGCTAAAATATTGAAAAATAGCAAAAAAATAGCGCTGAGGCTGGAGTCGCCTCAACGCAAATTTTGGAGTCGAATTTAACGACTATTTTAAAACAGACTTACCGGCATAAACCGCCGTAGCGCCAAGCTCTTCCTCAATCCGGATAAGCTGGTTATATTTAGCGAGCCTGTCAGAACGTGCAAGTGAACCAGTTTTGATCTGACCACAATTAAGTGCAACAGCAAGATCTGCAATCGTGGAATCTTCCGTTTCACCAGAGCGGTGCGACATAACAGACGTGTAACGCGCGCGGTGCGCCATATCCACAGCCTTCATTGTCTCACTAAGCGTACCTATTTGGTTCACTTTCACAAGGATTGAGTTAGCAACACCCTTCTCGATACCGTCTGCAAGACGCTCAGGATTTGTAACGAACAAGTCATCACCAACAAGCTGACATTTGTCACCAATTGCGTCGGTAAGAAGTTTCCAACCATCCCAATCGTCTTCGTCCATACCGTCTTCGATGGAAACAATCGGATAACGGCTTACTAGGTCTGCCCAGTAATCTACCATTTCAGCGCTTGTAAGGGTTTTCCCTTCACCTTTTAGCTGGTACTTACCGTCTGAGTAGAACTCACTCGCTGCAGCATCCATTGCGAGGTAAACGTCTTCACCGGCTTTGTAACCAGCGCTTTCAATTGCATCCATAATGAACTTGATTGCGTCTTCTGTGCCTGCAAGGTTCGGTGCAAAACCACCCTCGTCACCAACAGCAGTGTTATGGCCGGCAGCATGCAGCTTGTCCTTAAGCTCATGGAATATCTCTGCGCCAATACGAATAGCGTCACGGCAACTATCTGCATTCACTGGCATAATCATGAATTCTTGTACGTCGATTGGGTTATCTGCATGCTCACCGCCGTTAATGATATTCATCATTGGAACAGGTAGAACATGCGCATTTGGGCCGCCAATATAGCGGTAAAGCGGTACACCAAGGCTATCCGCCGTTGCTTTTGCTAGTGCCAGCGAGATACCGAGAATTGCATTTGCGCCCAAACGGCTTTTATTTTCAGTACCATCAAGGTCACGCATTACTTGGTCAATCGCGAGCTGGTCTTCGCTGTCTAGACCAACGAGCGCATCATACAATTCGCCGTTGACTGCTTCCACAGCATTCAAGACACCTTTACCCCGATAACGACCACCGCCATCACGTAATTCAACAGCTTCATGGGCACCCGTTGATGCACCAGATGGTACTGCCGCACGGCCAAAACCGCCATCTTCTAAAATAATGTCAACTTCAACAGTGGGGTTGCCGCGGCTATCGAGAATTTCGCGGGCGTGAATATCAATGATCGCACTCATGGGGAATGTCCTTAAGGCTCAAATGAGAAAAGGTGAAATATATCGGCGGATATTTACCTAGAATCTTTTCAAGTCGCAAGGTTTCCTGCCTAAAATGGCATATATTCAGTTAAATTGCTGGAATTAGAACAACTTAGAGCTTCCAATAGTCCTCTAAAATATACATCAAAGAACGAAGCCGCTTCAATTGAGTTGGCGGAATGTCATCATCCAGATTCTTTTGCGCAAGAATTATCTTGGCCTTCAGTTGTGCTAGGTCTGTTCTCTTCTCTGGATCTTCCGGCTGGTGACTTACCCTTATTTCCGCTTCGCCCAGCAACGCATCAAGACGCGGGACCGTCCACAAATTAAAGGCTGCCTCTGAGGCTTGACGCAAATCGAAGAGCGCATCACGTAGAGGGCGCCACTCCATGCCCGCACCCGTTGTTTTTAGTTCGTTCATACGCAGATAAAGCTGCACACGCTCTTTGTCACCACCCTCTGCGGCAGCTAGGCTCCGTGCATAACCAAAATATTGCTCTGCAACTCGGTAATCTTTTGCTGATGCCGCCGCGTAACCAGCTTCCATGTATAGATTAACGCGACTGGCGTTTGAAGCGTTGCTAGGGATTTGTGCCAACGCATCTTTCCATGCCAGCACAATTTTCTTTCTATTTTTTGCTGCGGTAACTGCACGAGCCCGGATAAAGGCAAGGTCTTTTGCTAAGGGATGCTTGGTACCAAAAGTCTTGGCGAAATTCTGCCAAGATTTTTCAATGTTGCCTTCAGCGCGCGCTAAACTACGTTGATCAGCTTGTCCTTGCCTATAGGTAGTCAGCACAAATGCCGCTTTTTGCAAGACAGCGGCCGACTTCTTGAGGTCGGACCTAACATCCGAAAACACAGGCACGCTGAACACCAACGGCAAAGCAACAAGCGCACTCAACAACAAGTTTTTTAAGGATACGATCCTCATGCATCAACCCTCCAGATAGCAGGCAGTTTTTACCTTACCTTCACTTAGCTGTAAGTATAATGCAAAAAGGGGGCCGAAAAGCCCCCTATTCTCAAAATGATAAATAGTCAGTTTAAACCAAACGGCTTTTCTTCACCGCAGCTTCTACAAAACTTGCAAATAGTGGATGTGGATCAAACGGCTTAGACTTTAATTCGGGGTGATACTGCACACCAATAAACCAAGGATGACCTGGGATTTCCATGATTTCTGGTAACTTGCCATCAGGGGACATACCAGAGAACAATACACCTGAGGCTTCCAGCTTCTCCACATACCCCACATTCACCTCGTAGCGGTGACGGTGGCGCTCTGAAATTTCTGGCGCTCCATAGATTTCGGCAACCTTCGAACCTTCC
>CAXBKT010000212.1:0-4976 GCA_963976155.1 uncultured Kordiimonadaceae bacterium
CCATGCCATTCATAAAGCTGGTGCGGATCGATCTAGCGTGATGATAAAAGCTTTCTTCTGCAAAATCTGCGCTGTTCTTATATCTCAAATATTCCAACTCCATCGACGATTGAAGCAGCCCGATTAGATAGATTGCATTATCAACACAGTGTTGCTGACCAAATACTGTGAGCTTTGCCCCATAAGAAACCAAACGCACTTTGGTAAATACCTGAACACCAAACAGCGCACCCCACACTGGGTGCTTAACTTTATTGCCTAAAATAATTTTATCTTTGACATATTCTGTCAGGCTAATGTCTAGCTCTGTTAGGGTACAGTCATACTTTTCCTGCAGCCCCTGCATGGCCTTGGCCGCTGCAATTGCCTCAGCCTCAGTACAGCCATTTTCCACGGTGCGCTGCGAGAATGCTTTAAGCTTCTTTAAGATTTCTTGACGGTTCATTTGATTGGTCTCCGGTTGGTTGGTTGGTTTAGGTTTCGATGTAAACGATGGTGGACGGCTTGAGAAAAATCTCCCGGTTCATGTCATGGGCATCAGAACAAGAATAATTGGCAGGGCCGAATTGATCTTTCCGGTTGTAATGATTGCGGATGTATTCAGCGGATGCGGTGGGCTTACGTTTAAAGCAGGCACCTTCCTTTACTTTGCGTAGTTCGATGGCCTTGAAATTATAGCCAAAGATATAACGTCCCATTTCGTTCAGTAAGTTTAAGTTTGGTTGGTTTCCCATTTGATTGGTCTCCGGTTGGTTGGTGGACCTTCGGCCCTGCCCGGAATTTAGCAAAGGTGGCTTGGAAACACAACTAATAAGATGACAAATAAGAAACCAGCTAGATGGTCCTGAGAGGTGATATAAGCGCCATACAGTGGTTAACAGTTTCTGCCACACCGTAGGTCATAAAAAGTCGTTACCCCTACTGTATGGCGCTTACTGTTTTTCAGGGTGGTTTGAGCCATAAAAAAAGGCCCCACCGAAGCAGGGCCAATTTCTGGGAGTATTTGGTGAAATGTTACCGACTATTTACAATGTTGCTATCGCTGCTAATGCTGCATCCTTTTTTAGCAAATGCGTTTTATGATGCATTGGAGAAATCTCAGAATATCCAAGGCTCTCCAGAAGCAGGCAAACACTTTCCCGGTCTAAGGTGTCACCATCGAAGGGAATATCTTTGCGGTGGGTTACTGCCCTGCAAGCTGCTCTGACTGCGGAGCGAGATGCCCCCAAGCTATACATTTGGCCCGTGCCGTAAAACATCCAGCAATAGTCAACAAACCAATTGAATTCGTTTTTGCTTACCCTACGCATTACGCTGCCTCCAAGAAACGGTGATCACTCATCCACTTGTTGACCTCTAGCTCTCTGGACATCATCGAAGTCGCCACGGTCTCATTCTTGTTGGCTGTGTTCCGCAGCCCGAAACCATTACGCTCATCAGCATAGGTGGCATAGTTTGAAAACGCCGACACCAATGCAAACTTATTGGCGCCCCGGACTTGGACTTCATCACGGTACAGTTTGAACATCTTATCTGCCTTGGTCTCGACGTTGCGGCGCTTGGCATCATCATCAGGCTTTGATGTAAGCAGCATGGAATTGAGCAGAGCTTGGACTGTATTGTCTGCCAATTCGGTTTGAGCAAATCGCTGCAAGTTTTCAGACTGCATATAGAAGTCATTCTTGGACTGCCGCAATTGTTTGATGAAAGCCTCAACTGAAAACTGCGAAGTGTTCCGGCGGCGTACCGTCGAATACTCACCAGCCACTGAGCCATTCAAACAAAAGCTATCGATATTACCAAACAGGGTGGTATTCGATCCGCTGCCACCGTCAATTGAGTGCAGCGCGATGATCCGCTGTGACAGTTTAGTGGTGTGGCCGTTTGTGGTAACGATCTCGCTGGTGACTGCAGGCAGTTGCACATCCATCATTGCGAATGCATTGGCCCTGCCATTCTTATAGCTGATCTGTACGCCTTCGGTATCCGCCGGGTTCAGGTTCTCATTCACCTGACTATATACACCCTGAAAGAAGTCACGGTGAGAGGCACAGGTAAATGTATCGCCGACATGGCCGATCACTTCCCCGGTCACCCCGTTGATTACGAATTTGTGCTTGGCCAAACGGCTGGCCGCAAACACTGGTGAGAAATCAATATTGGTTGGAAGGTCGAGGTCTTTATTGAAGTTTTGAAAGTCTAACATGTTTTTGATCCTTTCTAGATCATATTGGTCGTTTGGTTGGTTGGTTGTTGGTCAGTTAAAAAATAAGGTTAAGAGGTCAAGCCAGCATGACCCGGCCCCATAACAAATGAAGAATAGGCGCACCTATTCCACCAGTTGTTTCATAGTGATCATTATGATTGCCCCCCTTCTTCCTTAGCCTCGACAGTCTCGACGTAGGCCTTGTAGAGGGTTTCACAGATGTGATCACGCATTTCATCTGGAACCTTTGTGTGTTCCTCTATGATAGCGATAATCTTATTTTTAGTTTCAGTGCTTAACATTTAATTGGTCTCCATTGGTTGGTTGGTACGGCAAAGCTTGCGCCGTGTTACTTGTGTATATGAGCCACTTAATAGCTGCAAGTTATAATATTAGAAACAGCGCCCAATAAAATGCGTGATTTTATTTAGGATTTTAAAAATAACAAAATAATTTATACCTGACAACTTTACTTTCTCTGCGCCAATTGGCCGCAAAAAGTATTTGCAAGATACAATTAATTATATTAAGTATAGTGATATATACGATGTTCGCGCGGGGAAAATAATTTTCTTTTGCGTCCAGTTAGGAAATTTTTAAACAAATAGCAGGTGAAATATGACGACAGTGAATACCATGTCTCCAGCAAAGGCGATGGAAGTAGCGGATGCTCTTTACGATGCCGCGCAGTCTTTTAATGAAAAAAATGAAGCTCATACTGTTGTTTATATGGAAAAATCGGAGAGGGCTGTAGCTTTAGCGACTTCCGACATGCCAGAGGAATTTGGCTGGGAAGTGATAGCCATTGTGGCTACAGACTAAAACATACCACATATAAATAAGGTAATTAGGCTGCTTCTGCGGCCTTTTTTTATGTTTTCTGCGCCTAGCTTAATGCGTAGTGGAATAATTAATTGACTGACTGTTAACTTTCTTGCTAAGTGGTCTTGTTCAACAACCAACAAGGACCAATAAAATGAAGACTATTTTATTAAATAACAAAAGGCTAATGATAACTTCCAGCGAAGAAAGAGCATTGAGGATCATTAGAAAGAAGAAGTTTGTCGCTAAGAAGGATGATTTTACTGAGCGAAAAAGCGGCAATCGTTTTCGTTCTATCTTGCCGCAAGACCCTCAAATAGGAATATCACTAGAACGTAATTGGAGAGGTTCGCGAAAACAGTCTGCTAGGGCTGAAAGGTTTTTTGCGGGTAACCCCAAGTGCTTTCACGCCGTCATCGGCAATGTGCGCCGGATAAATTTTATCATGGATAAGATAGAGTCGGGGGATTTTGGATAATGGCTAAAGCTCCATACGTTAGACCTCGAATTAGAGGCAATACTAAAGTCTATGACATTCGGCCAACTACCGAATTAAAAAGGGCTTTTCCTGAAATTGTTAGGGAAACATATACACAGCCCAGTGAGGCAAATGCCCGTGGTTTTGAGTTGAAACGTAATTTCGAGGCGTGGAAGTGCGGCAACCATGAAGCTATCTTTGTAGACGATAGGTCAGTTCACGCACTGATAGACTATTACAAAGAGTCGTTGGCTTTTATTAACATTTCTGCCCAATCAACCAAGAGGTCGTACAACGACCACTTGAGACACGTATCTGCCCAACACGTAGGTAAACAAGTGTTTCATCGGATGCATGTGTCAGATGTGGACTATGATTATGCCAAAGGCTTGTGGCTACACATAAATACTTCAAAATCTACACACAAAGCTAACCATACTTTCAAGGTTCTGAAGCTGGTATGGAATGAAGCAGTTCGAGGCGGTAGATCGAAAGGTAATCCATTTGCTTTAGTTAAGCTTCCAACTCTACCAGACCGTGAGGTTATGTGGACGCAGGATCAACTAGACGGAATGGTAAAATATTGTGATACAACAGGCCATGTTTCAATGGGTACAATGCTCACGATGTGCTTTGACTTCTGCCAAAGGCCTTGTGACGTTCGTTTGATGAAGTGGGCTAATATAGACGGACGTACTGGTGTGTCTAACTTCGTTCAGAAGAAAACAGGCAAACGGATGGCTATTGCGCTCACCAAACCCGTTCAGGATAGACTACACCTGCACTCTAAACGAAACTCAGATGATTTTATATTTGCAACTGAGGCAAGAAGTGGTTGGTCAGGTAGACCGTTCAGTGCAGACCGCTGCAACAAACTATTCCGATTGTTAGCTAACGGATACGGACTACCCGAAGTTCCCCTTCGTGATCAGTTCAACGAAGATGGTAGTCAAAAGTATTCAACCATCTGGATGTCTGACCTTAGAAGAACTGGGGCAACACACGCATCAAGAGCAGGATGTACAGATCGTGAGCTAATGTCTCTCACCGGACACAAGAACCCGCAGATGCTGGTTGTATACGCCGTAGAGGGTGAAATCGAAAGTACCAATGCAAACACGAAGCGAGGACTACTATAAATGGTTAATATTCAAACAACGTCTGACTTAATTGGTTGCATAATATGTGGGGCAAAGAAAACCATTGTTTCAGATTCTCGCCCAGTATTTAAAAATAATATGCATTACACCCGAAGGAAGCGTGAGTGTGTGAAATGTAGCGCTGCATACTGGACGAAAGAAGTGATTGATCACCCGGTCAGACCTTACGAATACAGTAAAGTTAAACGCCACTTAATTAAAACGGTGAGGTTAAACACCACTTAACTAAAAAAAGTGGCAGAAATGGCAGACTGCCACTTTGCATTCTGCCATGCCATTTTGTGATCACAAAAGCACTATTATCGTTATT
>CAXBKT010000213.1:0-4922 GCA_963976155.1 uncultured Kordiimonadaceae bacterium
ATGCGCGCCTCTACTTCATCGCGGAAGTGACGCATCAAACCCTGAATTGGCCATGCCGCCGCATCACCAAGGGCACAAATAGTGTGTCCTTCGATCTGCTTTGTTACATTCAGGAGCGTATCAATTTCAGATTTATCAGCTTTACCTACTACAAGCCGTTCCATTACACGCCACATCCAACCAGTGCCTTCACGGCACGGCGTACATTGACCGCAACTCTCATGCTTATAGAACTCAGAAAGACGCGCAATCGCCTTAACTATATCCGTGGATTTATCCATTACGATCACAGCCGCAGTACCTAAACCAGACTGTTCCTCGCGCAAGCTATCAAAATCCATCAATACAGTATCGCAAATATGTTTTGGAAGCACAGGCACAGAAGAGCCCCCAGGAATAACAGCAAGCAAGTTATCCCACCCGCCGCGAACGCCGCCTGCGTGCTTCTCAATGAGTTCCTTCAAAGGAATGCCCATTTCTTCTTCAACGTTACAAGGCTTATTAACGTGCCCAGAAATTGAGAATACCTTGGTACCCGTATTGTTCGGACGACCAAGGCCTGCAAACCAAGCACCGCCACGACGAAGAATTGTTGGAGCAACAGCAATTGATTCGACATTGTTAACAGTCGTTGGGCAACCCCAAACACCGACATTTGCTGGGAACGGCGGCTTCAATCGTGGTTGGCCTTTTTTGCCTTCCAGGCTCTCAATAAGTGCCGTTTCCTCGCCGCAAATGTATGCGCCCGCACCGCGGTGAACAAATACATCAAAAGAGTAGCCAGTGCCGCAAGCGTTCTCGCCAAGGAAACCTTTTGCCCGCGCTTCATCAATTGCACGTTCTAAAGCCTCAGCCTCACGGAAAAACTCGCCGCGAATATAGATGTAGGCTGCAACAGCACGCATTGCGAAACCCGCAATAAGGCAACCTTCGATCAATTTATGTGGATCATGGCGCATCAAATCACGGTCTTTACACGTACCCGGCTCACCCTCATCCGCATTTACAACAAGGTAAGATGGACGACCATCTGATTCTTTAGGCATAAATGACCATTTTAGGCCAGTTGGGAAACCCGCACCGCCGCGACCACGCAGGCCAGACTCTTTCATCTCACCGATGATCCAATCTTGGCCTTTTTCAATGATCTCTTTGGTACCGTCCCAATCGCCGCGCTTCATCGCAGCATCTATACCAGCACTTTCGTACCCATAAAGGTTTGTGAAGATGCGATCTTTATCAGCAAGCATTATGCACCCTCCCCTTTACCTTTGAATTCTTTAAGTGTAGTGGCGCCACCTTCGGGGGCACTTGTCTGCCGTCCATTTTGTGGCCCAGGCTGCACTGTTTCGCCTCTTGAAAGCTTATCAAGAAGCTCAACCATTTTTTCAGGAGTTAAGTCTTCAAAATAGTCGTCACCTATAGACACAAGGGGTGCATTAACACAGGCACCAGCACACTCCACTTCACCTAGTGTAAACATACCGTCCTCTGTGGTTTGACCCTTCTTGATACCGAGACGCTTTTCGCAAGCTACCATTATGTCGTCAGAGCCTCGTAGCCAACATGGTGTCGTCCCACAAACCTGTACATGGTGTTTACCAACAGGTTTGTGGTTATACATCGTATAGAAAGTAGCTACTTCCTGCACTTTAATCGCTGGCATACCTAAATATTCAGCGATGTATTCCATGATTTCCTGGGTTACATGCCCACCGTTTTGACGCTGCGCAATATCCAATAGAGGCATCACAGCACTTTGCTGCTTACCTTCCGGGTATTTCGCAATATGTGCTTGAGCTTTTTCTTCGCTTTCGGAAGTCCACTCAAACTTGGCCGCTGCACTCATCGGTCCACCTCACCAAATACAATATCCATAGCCCCAAGCACCGCTGGCGCATCCGCGAGCATATGCCCCTTACAAAGCAAATCCATTGACTGCATATGAACAAATCCAGGTGCTCGAATTTTACAGCGGTACGGACGGTTTGACCCATCTGAAACCAGATACACACCAAACTCACCCTTAGGCGCCTCAACAGCAGCGTAAACCTCACCTTCAGGTACACGAAAACCTTCCGTATACAGCTTAAAGTGATGAATTAGTGCTTCCATTGATTGCTTCATCTCTGCGCGACGTGGTGGAGCAATTTTGTTATCCAGAGACATTATCGGTCCAGTTGGCATCTGTTCGATACACTGACGGATAATCCGGATACTCTCTTTCATCTCAGCAAGACGCATCATGAACCGGTCGTAACAGTCACCTGCGTTACCAACTACAACCTTAAAATCCATTTTATTATAAACTTCATAAGGCTGTGACTTGCGCAGATCCCAAGCAAAACCAGTACTACGCAGCATCGGGCCAGACCAACCCCAAGCGAGAGCTTCTTCTGGAGATGCGACACCAATACCAACATTTCGCTGTTTAAAAATGCGGTTATCGATAAGGAGCGTCTCCATATCCTTCTGCACCTGTGGAAATGTTTCCGTCCATTTCATAATGTCATCAAGCATACCAGCTGGCATATCCTGGTGAACACCGCCGGGGCGAAAATATGCAGCATGCAAGCGCGCACCACAAACACGCTCATAAAACTCCATGAGTTTCTCGCGCTCTTCAAACATCCAGAGAATCGGCGTCAAAGCACCAACGTCCATTGCATGAGTCGTGAGGTTCAAAATATGATTGAGTACACGACCAATTTCACTGAACAACACACGAATATATTGAGCCCGAATTGGCACCTCTGCGCCAAGAAGTTTTTCAATTGCCAAAACAAAAGCGTGCTCTTGGTTCATCGGCGCAACATAATCAAGACGATCAAAATACGGCATCGCTTGCAAATATTGCTTCTGCTCAATTAACTTTTCCGTACCACGATGCAAAAGGCCAATATGCGGATCAACCCGCTCAATCACCTCACCGTCAAGCTCCATAACCATGCGCAAAACACCATGCGCAGCAGGGTGTTGCGGGCCAAAGTTAAGGCAATAGTTCTGAATATCTACTTCAGCCATAATTAACTCTCCGCCCCATCTTCTGCTTTCTCATCACCTGGCAGCACATACTTCGCGCTCTCCCATGGGCTCATAAAGTCGAAATTGCGGCTTTCCTGAGGAAGCGTCACAGGCTCATAAACAACACGCTTTTCTTCTTCGGAGTAACGACACTCGACAAAACCTGAAACAGGGAAGTCTTTACGAAGCGGATGCCCCTGAAAACCATAATCCGTGAGCATACGCCTTAAGTCTGGGTTATCCGCAAAAAAGATGCCGTACATATCCCAAGCTTCGCGCTCAAACCAACCAGCCGCGGGGTATACATCCACCACTGATGGAACAGGTGTGTCCTCATCAGTTTCCACTTTTATACGGATACGCTGATTTAGCTGTACGCTGAGCAAGTGATAAACAACATCAAAACGCTTACTGCGCTCCGGATAATCATTACCGCAGATGTCTATCAATTGCTTAAAGCAACAATCAGCGTCGTCCCGCAAAAAGGTGAGTATCTTTTGAATATGCTCTGCGCGTGCACACAGCGTCAGTTCACCGAATGCTACCGCGCTAGAAATCACCTCATTTTCGAGACGAGCTACAATAGAATCACCGAGTATTTTCAAGGCTTTATCAACCATGCGCTCTCGCGCTCCTCTTTCCGAGTCGACCATAAGGCCGCTTACCATGTTTGTCCGCAAACTAGCGGGCAACCTGACTATCTAACGAGAGTACCAGTTCGGCGGATTTTGCGCTGAAGCTGTAAAATACCATAAATTAGCGCTTCTGCAGTCGGGGGGCACCCCGGGACATAAATATCAACAGGCACAATCCGGTCACACCCACGCACGACAGAGTAACTATAATGATAGTATCCACCACCGTTAGCACAACTACCCATAGAGATCACATAACGCGGCTCGGGCATTTGGTCATAAACCTTACGCATAGCAGGTGCCATTTTATTAGTAAGCGTACCTGCCACAATCATTACGTCACTTTGGCGTGGGCTTCCGCGCGGGGCAAAACCAAAGCGCTCGACATCATATCGTGGCATACTTGAGTGCATCATCTCCACGGCACAGCACGCCAAACCAAAAGTCATCCACCACAAAGAACCGGTGCGCGCCCAATTGATAATGTCATCTAGGCTCGCGACTACAAAGCCCTTATCCGTCAGCTCATCGTTGAGATTCTGCAGATAATTACTATCAACAGGCGCAAGCGGACTATTAACCAGAGTGTTGGTCGGGTTATTAGCTGAACTAATAGACTGCCCTACTCCCATTCCAATGCTCCTTTGTTCCATTCGTAAACAAAACCAACTGTAAGTACGCCAAGAAATACAATCATTGACCAAAAGCCATACAAACCAATATCCCCGAGCGCTATCGCCCAAGGGAATAAGAATGCCACTTCCAAGTCAAAGATAATGAAAAGAATCGCCACCAAATAGAAGCGCACATCAAACTGTCCTCGCGAATCCTCAAAAGCCTCAAAGCCACACTCATAAGCCGAGAGCTTTTCATCATCAGGGTTTTGTTTAGCAACAAGAACAGCTGCCCCTACAAAAATAATAGAAAACGCAATTGCGATACCCAAAAAGATTAAGATGGGTAGATATTGGATGAGTAACGACTCCATGGGAGTCCCTTTTGTTATTGGCCCTAAAATACTGCGCTCTTTTATCGACCCAATTTCAATCCGTAAAGGGTGAATTTCGGTCAAACAAACGCCTCGGTCACTATAGGGCCTGATTTGGGTAAAGAAAAGCTTACAAAGTTAGAATTATTGCGCTTTTTCGCCGCAGAGACACAAAAAAACGCGCCACATTGCTATGGCACGTTCTTTGACCTCATAAAAGAGGTGCAAGTGGCGCGAGTGACGGGACTCGAACCCGCGACCCTCGGCGTGACAGG
>CAXBKT010000214.1:0-4872 GCA_963976155.1 uncultured Kordiimonadaceae bacterium
ACAGGGTAATGCGCATGAAACGATGTGTCTCCCGCTGGTCCCCGATAATGAGCCCACCCTTGTGCCAGCAGCAACTCACCATCCCATTTTAGCTGTTGGTTTAAAATCAGCCGCTCCTATCCAAGTTCCTGACAAAGACTATGATCCGCAAGAACTTTAATAATCCTGCAATCTGATATCGTTTCTCCTGAGCAATTGGTTATCATGCGCTTCAGTTCCGTCTGCATCACTTGAAGCGCTGCGATCTTGCGTTCCACTTCTTTAAGGTGGCCGCGTGCAATTGTATCAACTTCCTCGCATGGTTTATCGGGTTGATCCGAAAGCTCCAGAAGGTTCCTGATGTCATCAAGGGAGAAGCCCAGCTCGCGACTATGTCGAATAAAGGTCAACCGCTCCAGATGAGTTTCATTGTAGAGGCGCCTATTGTTGTCTGCTCGAATTGCCTTGGGCATAACACCAATCTCTTCATAATAGCGGATCGTTTGCACCTTTGTATCGGTACGTTTGGACAGTTCGCCGATCATAAAATCCTGGGCCATGTATTTTCTCCTTGCTCCTACAGTAACTGTAGCATGTAGGGTTTAATACAAGAAACAAACAGTGATTCGAGGAAGTGAAATGTCTGACGATTGTGGATGTGGTTCAAATCAGAATTTTGATGGGACGTCTGCTGCTTATAAGCGGATTTTGGTCGTTATCATTGCCATTAACTTCGGTATGTTTTTCGTCGAGCTTTTTGGTGGCTTGGCGGCAGGTTCTATGGCGTTACTGGCGGACTCGCTCGATTTCCTAGGTGATAGCGCGACCTATACAATTTCCCTTATTGTAATTGGAATGCCACTTGCCGTGCGTGCTAAAGCGGGCCTTTTCAAAGGCTTATCCCTCTTTGTCATAGCCGCTTGGGTATTGGGCAGTACTTTTTACCGCGTCTTCATTGACGGCGTCCCGGAGCCACTGACCATGGGCGCGATTGGTATTGCCGCTTTCGTCGCGAACGTGATCAGCGCTGTTCTCCTTATGAAATACAAGGATGGGGACAGCAATGTCCGCTCGGTCTGGCTTTGCAGCCGCAACGATGCGATCGGCAATCTTGCTGTTATCCTCGCGGCTTCTGGCATTGCAGCAACGGATGCCGCGTGGCCCGACCTTCTGGTTGCTGGTATTATGGGCAGCCTCTTCATTCATTCTGCTACGCGAATTGTTCAGCAATCCTGGAAGGAACTGTCTGAAGAGAAGCAGCAACAGAATACCGCAAGTGACAACTGCAGCGAAAGCTTGTAAGAAACTATTAGGCGTAAACTTGAGCGAAGATATTGAATTCAACTATGGCTAAATATTTCAAAATATTGCTGCTGTTTATCTTCGTAACGGCGCCCGCATTGGATATTGCGTTTCTGGACAATCAGGAATCCGTCGATCATTTCAGCGAATCCTATCACGACACGGTGGATCACGATAAAGATGCTGCGGTAGACCTGCACTGTATCTGCCATGTCATTCATCACGGCGTGTCTATCGACAAAGTTGCTGCCCTGACAATAAGCGATATGCACTTCAAAAAGCATCAAACTACTAATCTTGCTGTCAATGGTCTGAACCCCAAGCCGGGCCTGCATCCGCCTTCCACAACACTCTCCTAACGATATCCCTGCGCTGACCATACCAGAGCTTCCCTACCGGAAATTCTGATCGCTCGCGCATGCATCAATCATTTTGAGAGTGAATAAGCATGAATTATATGCGACATGCCCTTATGGGCGTCGCGGTGATCGGCCTTTGTACCAGCATGGTGCAGAGTGGCCCAGCCGCGTGGGCGGACAGCCAGAAGCGACCCGTCCTTCTAGAGTTTATTGAACAGGTCACGATTGACCATCCAGCTCTTGTTGCGTCGGAAGCGGCTCTTGCTGCTGCGCGTGCGCGAGCACTAGGCAAATCGCGCGCAATTTATAACCCCGAGATTGAAGTTGGCTACGAGAATGCCGCAGAGGTAACCAAGGAAATTGGTCTTTCGCAAACATTCGATTGGTCCGGCAAGCGAAAAGCCCGCAAAGGTGTTGGCCGCGCAGAGCTAGAAGCAGCTGAGGCCCGGTACACTATCACCAAGAAAGCCTTGCTCAGTGAAATTCTACAAGCGCTTTCTGACTATCAAAGAGCTTCACGGTTAATGGATGTTGCGACACGGCGAGAAAACTTGAATGAGAAGTTTTTGGACCTTGTAAAGCGTAGACATAAGGCTGGTGAGATGCCGCAAGCTGAACTGCTAACGGCTCGTTTGGCACTCGCTGAGGCACGGGCAACAAAAAATGACGCGCTGCTTGCCATGTCTATGGCGGAAGAAAGCCTTGTGGCCATTACTGGTGAAGACCGGCAGGTATGGCCGCACCTTACTGGAACTCCGCTACAATCTGTCACTGCACTAGATGCCGGATACGAACGCCTTCCTGAACTGAGGCTTGCTCAGGCGCAAACCGAGATCGCGCGAGCTCAAATTAAGGTCGCAAAATCGCAGCGAAGACCAGACCCAACCGTCGGTGTAAGAGTTGGCGAAGAAGGCAATAGCAGTCTGGTGGGCCTTTCTGCCTCCATACCCATACCGATCCGCAACAGTTTCCGCGATGAAGTGAATGCTGCCGGGTCCGATTTACTGGAAGCACAACAGAACTATTATGCAGAAAACCGGAAAGTACGAGCACGTCTTGACGCCAGCTTGAAACGCTATCAGGCGGTCTCTATGGCATGGAGCCAATGGAAAGATCAGGGAGCAGAACCGCTCAAAGAACAGCGTTTGCTTCTTGGTAAATTCTTGGCCGCGCGCCAGATCGACGCAATCAATTATCTGATTCAACTTAATCAAACATTCGAAACTGAAGAAGCCTCTGTCGAGCTAAATGGACGGCTCTGGAACGCCTGGTTCGACTGGCAGGATGCCGGTGCCACGGTTGAAGAATGGCTGGAGAGAATTCAATGAAATACTCAATAAAATTTGCCTTGCTGGCGCTGGTATCACCGCTCGCTATCGATACTGTCGCCATTGGCACCTTACCCCAATACTACGCTGTATTCGCGTATGAACAAGATGACCATGCCGGGGAAGTAGGCGAAGAACACGGGGAAGAAGAAAATATTACAATGACTAGCGCTGAATTGCGTGAGGCTGGCGTTGTTACCGCTCGTGTCGTACGGCGCCCATTGGCGGAAACTGTTTCCGCGCCGGGTGAAGTCACTATCAATCAATATGCCACCATGCAGGTAACGCCGCGCATTGAGGCGCAGGTAGTGACACGTCTTGCTCGCATGGGAGATGTGGTCAAAAAAGGCCAGCCACTCGTAACCTTATCCAGTGTTGATATGGCTGAAGCACAAGCCAATCTCATCCTTACCAACCAGGAATGGCAGAGGGCTCAGAAACTCGGCCGCGATGTTGTATCCGAACAGCGTTTCCTTGAAGCGAAAGTGGCGGCACAACAAGCTGCGGCCAAAGTGCGCGCCTACGGTATGTCGGAAGCGCAGGTCTCAAGTTTGTTGGCGAGTGAGGTTTCTGCCGCCACTGGTGAGTTTGATCTATTGGCTAACCGAGACGGCACAATTATTTCTGATGTATTCGTCGTTGGCCAGATTATTGAGCCTGGTGACTTACTGCTCGAAGTGAGCGATGAAAGCCGGATATGGGTGGAAGCTCAACTGTCACCAGAAAGAGCAGCCTTGATAGAGCGCGGGGCACAGGCCTGGGTCACAAAAGACGGCATCTCAATGACGGGAACCGTTGTTCAGATCCATCACCGGGTGGATGAGGCAACGCGCACCCTCTCCGTGCGGATTGAAGTGCAAAATACTCAGGATAGCCTTCATGCGGGCCAGTTTGCTGATGTTGAAATCCAGACAAGCGAAACTGAGAAGGTTTTGGCAGTGCCTACCCAAGCAATTGTACTTCTTGATGGGCAACAAGTGGTGTTCAAACGCGAAGGCAACGAGTTGCATGCAGCGCCGCTTGACACTGGAAGCTCAAAAGGTGGGTGGACCGAAATTCGGGCCGGTCTCTTTGCTGGCGATGAAATTGTCATTGAGAATGCTTTTCTTATCAAATCTCTCATCTTGAAGTCCAAGATGGGTGAAGGCCATGGGCATTAGGAGGCGCATATGTTGAATAAACTCGTAGAAAGCGCGCTCCAGTATAAATTTCTGGTGATTATCGCGTTTCTGGTCGTTGGCTTCATGGGCTGGCGTGCCGTCAATATTGTTCCAATCGACGCGTTTCCAGACGTGACACCCGTGCAGGTTAATATCTATACAGAATCGCCCGGCCTAGCGGCTGAAGATGTGGAGCAACTGCTCACGTTCCCGGTTGAATCCGGCATGGCTGGTTTGCCCGCCGTACAGGAAATTCGCTCCGTAAGCCTGTTTGGGCTTTCGTATGTGGCTGTCTATTTTGAAGACGACATGGACATCTATTTCGCGCGTCGTCTTGTTATGGAGCGGTTGGCAGAAGTCGGCGACCGTATCCCGGAAGGGTACGGTACTCCAGAAATGGGGCCCAACACTTCGGGGCTTGGCCAAGTCTTTTGGTACACGGTTGAACAAGCAGATGAAAAGCTGGTGGGTGCCGATAGTGAAATGGATCTGCGTACTTTGCAAGACTGGACAGTTCGATTGATCCTGAGAACAGCGCCGGGTGTGGACGATGTTATGTCCTGGGGTGGTCAGGAGCGCCAGTATCAGGTTCAAGTCGACCCGCTAATGCTTATTAAATATAACATCAGTTACCGGGATGTAATGGAGGTAATAGAGGCCAACAACCGACAAGTGGGAGGCCAGTATATCGACCAGGGACCGGAGCAATATCTGGTGCGTGGCCTAGGGCTTGCGCGCGGTGAA
>CAXBKT010000215.1:0-4786 GCA_963976155.1 uncultured Kordiimonadaceae bacterium
CGGGCTCAATGCGTGTCAGCAGCGGCGTAAAGGCGTTCAGCTGGTGGTCGGCGAGCAGGGTCTGGTGGCTGTTCCAGGTCAGCTCCGGTACGTTCAGGAAGGCTTCTGCATCGGCGGCCAACTTTGGCAGTACCGGCTTGAGGAATATCACCAACTGGCGGAACAGGTTGATACCCAACGCACAGATCGCCTGCACTTCGGCCTGCTTGCCCTCGACCTTGTTCAGCGCCCAGGGCGCTTTGTCGGCGATATAGGCATTGGCCTTGTCGGCCAGGCCCATGATTTCGCGCATGGCTCTTGAGAAGTCACGCTTTTCATAGGCGTCGGCGATGCCTGGTGCGGCGGCGATAAAGGCGTCGGTCAGTTCCGGTGCAGGGTTGGCGGCGACCATCACGCCGGCGTTGCCCTTGTGAATAAAGCCCGCGCAGCGGCTGGCGATATTGACTACCTTGCCGACCAGATCAGAGTTCACCTTCTGCACAAAGTCGTCGAGGCTCAGGTCCAGATCCTCGACGCCACGGCTCAGCTTGGCCGCGTAGTAATAACGCAGATATTCCGGCGACAGGTGATCCAGATAAGTGCGCGCCTTGATAAAAGTGCCGCGCGATTTGGACATCTTCTGGCCATTGACCGTCAGGTAACCGTGCACATTGATGCCGGTCGGCTTGCGGAAGTTCGCGCCTTCAAGCATCGCCGGCCAGAACAGCGCATGGAAGTTGACGATGTCCTTGCCGATAAAGTGATACAGCTCGGCATCGGAATCGGTGCTCCAGAACGCATCAAAACTCAGTTCCGGGCGACGCTCACACAGGTTCTTGAAACTGGCCATGTAGCCAACCGGCGCATCCAGCCAGACGTAGAAATACTTGCCCGGCTCGCCTGGGATCTCGAAGCCGAAGTAGGGCGCATCACGGCTGATATCCCATTCCTGCAGTCCGGAATCCAGCCATTCGGCAATCTTGTTCGCTACCGCGTCCTGCAACGCACCGCTACGGGTCCATTCCTTCAGCATGTCGCTGAAGTCCTGCAGACGGAAGAAGAAGTGCTTGGAATCCTTCAGGATCGGCGTCGCACCGGAAATTGCAGAGCGCGGGTCTTTCAGTTCGGTCGGCTCGTAGGTCGCGCCGCATTTTTCGCAGTTGTCACCGTACTGATCTTCCGCTGCACACTTGGGGCAGGTGCCCTTGATAAAGCGGTCAGCCAGGAACATTTCCTTCTCGGGGTCGAAATACTGCGTCACCGAGCGCGTACTGATATGCCCGGCATCTTTCAAGCGCTCATAGATCAGCGCCGACAGCTCGCGGTTCTCCTCCGAGTGGGTGGAGTGATAGTTGTCGAAGTTGACCAGAAAATCGGCAAAATCCGCCGTATGCTCAGCCTTGACGTTGTCGATCAACTGCTCGGAAGTAATACCTTCCTTCTCCGCCCGCAGCATGATCGCCGAGCCATGGGCATCGTCCGCACATACATAAATGCACTGATTGCCGCGCAGCTTCTGAAAACGCACCCATATGTCAGTCTGAATGTACTCAAGCATATGCCCCAAATGGATGGATCCATTGGCATAGGGCAGGGCGCTGGTAACCAGAATTTGACGGGGTTTGCTGTGGCTGGACATGGACATTCGGCTTCTTTGGTGACGGGTGGAAAAGGGGGGAATGATAGCAGAATGGGGCGGGCGGGGGTATCCGCTACTGCCCTATCAAGATCGGTTGTTTATAGCGCCGGCATTGTAACGACTTCTGTAGCTTTAAGAATATATAAAAATTACAAGGAAGCTATTTTTTATTATTTTTAACTTTCGTGAAGGATGAAAGATTGTAAGTGTTCTCAAATTCTGGTGGAAGCCAAAAAATCGAGTCTAAAGTTTGTATGCTCACAGTATCACTTGCATCAAGTTTTCTTGAAATTTGAGAGTTGGCTGGGTGGCCTCCATTCAAGTTCTTAAATTTTTGTTTCCAAAGTCCTGGCTCTTTTTCCAGTAATAGTATTTTTTCTAAATAGAATTCTGCGCCAGGGGTGGTGCTAGATGAATTTTTAGTTAAAAGTTTTTGTGTTGCGACCAAAATGTCTTTTGCCCAAGTCGCCTCTGATATAAGGGCTTCCCTGAGGTGGTTAACGTATAAAACTATCTTTGCGCTTGAGTCATTTGCTGTAAAATACTCAGCAGCTTTTTCGTACCGTTGGCGGCCCTGCTCTAAGTTTCCAAGTCTATAACTCAGCATTCCTATATTAGCCATGGCGTGAGCTGAATCGTACCATTGGCTATCTTTGATGATGTCTTTGAGTTCTTTAATATATCTCTCAGCAGATACTGCGTCTTTATTTGTGATGTGACCGACGTCTAATGTTGCGACCCATGCAAATATTCTGTTGAGCTTCAGCGTCGTATTGTCAGGGTTGGCGATCAACCCTTTATCTGTCGTCGAGTTGATCAGCTCGTAGTCGTCAAGCAAAGCAGCTAAATATGAAATCGCCATAGGAGGGCCGCTTGAGTATGGCTCCTCTTTTAGCCAAGATTGCGCATACGAAAGGGCTGCTGTCATGTTCTTTTGCGTATACGCTTCCCAGTATTGAGCTTCATAAGCATTGTGCTTCTGTGCTTGGGATACCTGGACTAAGTTTTTTATGCCGTTACGACGTTCTGCCCATTTGGCTTGTGCCAGCGAGTTCTTATTAGGGTTAATTAAAGACTGTTTAAAATAGCCTTTTGCTTTTTTCGTGGCACCGTCTAATAGCTCTAATGTCCCAAACGAGCTCGCAAGCTCTGTTTTGTGAATTGCATCAAGCCCAGAATCTAGAAGTTTTTTACCCGCTTTCCAGAATTTTGTCTCTTTATCATTTAAGCGTGCAACGGCCATTTCAGTTGCTATCAGCCAAGGATCATTTTTTAAATTAGAAGATTTCAGGATTATACTATGCGCAATATCCTTTTCATCGTAATGAACAAAAGCTCTAGCGGCTGTTCTTGTTATCCACCGATGATCCTTGGCCAAATGAAGCGCCGTAAGCATACATTTTCGGGATTTTTCTTTTTCGCCGACTATCGCATACTCCCTTGATATATTGAGCCAAGCCAAAGGATTGTTCGGGTTGTAGTTTATCACCTGTCGAAGACTTTTAATCGAATGTTCGGACGACGTCGATTGGTCCGAGGTTGAAAGCCCTAAAATACGATTTATTGTGCGCTGAAGTGGCTGTGGTAAGTTGCGCTCTAGGCTAAGAAATTGTGCAGCCTTGAATGCGGCCTCTGTATCTTTCTCTATGGTTGCTATATTTAATAGTTCAATGGCCGTGCCGACTGTATTGCTTTTGCTAAATTCAGTTAAAATTTGCTGAGTGGTGTTGGTGTAATCAAGTTTCGAAGTTTTTTTGTGAATAAGGTTTGTTTCGGGGAGGTATTTGGCTTCATCAGAGCTCAGCCAAATAGGAAGCATCTCTCTGTTGGTGTCTGAAAATTTCATTTTTCAAGCTCAGTAGATTTTTCAGGTGAAGAGAACTTCCTATTCTCGATCAGCGATCTCATTCCAAGACGATCAAGTTGTGAGATAAAACGATCCAAACCTAAAGTCGGTACCGACATTGCTAAAGCTTTTCTAGAACCTCTTTCTGTGTAAGAAGGGGTGCCACATTGGGATATGAGGTCGATCAGCTCTGTGGCGAGCCATTCAGGCAGTAGTGTTTTCCAATACGCTAATGTCTCATGAAATATTTCCATAAGGAATGGCAGCGACTGAGTGTATGACGCGTGCGTTCCACCCCATGGTTCTGGCGCTAACTCTTGTGGTAGCCGCTCACCGATTACCATGTTTAACGTTTTGCCAAAAAAAATAAAGCTTACAAGAGATCCAAATTGATATAGGTCACATTTTTGTCTTCTATCAAGCCATGTCTCAAGCGGGTGATTGTATAGTTGTTCTGGTGGCGCATAAGCCATGTCTCCAGCAATAAATAATTGATCATGGTCACTAGCTATATCTTGCTTGCTAGCTCTTCCCAAGTCGCCAACTTTAGCGCCTACGTTTTCAAAGATCATGATATTTGAAGGTTTTAGGTCTTGGTGCGCAATTTTTGCTGTATGCAGCTGAAGTATTCCGGAAGCTACGTCGCGCAAATAATGGAGTTTTATTTTAATGTCAATTAACTGAGATTTTGTGATATAGCTTCTTACATCTCCACCATCGGCCAGTTCCATTATCATATATGGAACTGTGGCGAACTGCTCGCCGGGTAGTGCTTGAACATTTACTTGGCCAGAATCTAATATTTTAACCACCCTCTTCATTTTTCTATCGATACATAGCTTATGAAGCTCGGTTTCTATATTGAATGCTTTTAGCTGGCTTTGTAATACTTCAGTAAACATTTCGCCGCGCGCTACCGCTTGAATTATTGGCGTCAATATATCGAATGCTTTTAAGAAAGCTTGTCGATTCCCTTTTGTGACCTCATAAGAAACGGAAAAGAAGCCTCCCGTCCCAGCGCCTCGGCGACCGGTAGGTATCAGGTTCCCTACAATCCAGTCGTCGTTAAGGGTTAAACCGGTCAAACGTTCTGCTGGGTTAGTGTTCGTCACATCATTTCCTTATGAGAGCTCTGAGATATTCAAACGAGAAATTAACTGCTTTTCATCCTCAAGTGGATTGGCTCGGAATTGCTCGTTTACGTTTACGTTTACGCTTCCGCTGACCCGCATGGAACGTTGAAGGGCTATCCCTCTGCTAATTTAGACCAAACCGCATACTCATTGCCACTTGGATCGCTAAAGTGCAAGCGTCGGCCGCCA
>CAXBKT010000216.1:0-4762 GCA_963976155.1 uncultured Kordiimonadaceae bacterium
CCATAATTGTATTGCAAATGTAAAATCCGACAGCGCCGAGATTTGGACAGGCCACCAATTCCCCGGCACTGCACTAGGCGGCGCGGCGGAAGTTACAGGGCTTACTGCTTCGAAAATAAAAGGTAACTTCTACCGCATGGGTACGGGCCTTGGCCGGAAAAACGAACAGGACTATGTTAAAGAAGCCTGCATTCTTTCCAAGACTGTAGGTGCGCCTGTCAAGGTTACCTGGTCCCGCGAAGATGAGATGGAGCAAGACTATGTGAACTATATGGGGGCCTATAATATCCGCGCAGCCGTTGATAATAATGGCGATCTGTCAGCTTGGCACATGCGTGCCGCGAGCGATGCATTTTTACAGCGCCCTACAATTGGTTTCCCCGCACGCCTTATTGATACCTACAAAGGCGAAGCAGTCAGCTTACCCAACCACATCACCCGCGGCGCATGGCGTGGCCCCACGCAGAATGTAACTGCGTGGGTCGTGCAAAGTTTCCTCAATGAAGTTGCAACTGATGCCGGTCGGGACCCTCTAGCATTTCTTATCAAGCTCTATAGCCAAAAGAAAATTCTAAAAGATATGAACTGGCCAAATGGTGATCATGACTTTGAACGGTATATAGCTGTATTGGAAAGAGCTGCAAAAGAAGCGAACTACAACAAGCCACTCCCTTCCGGCAGGGGCAAAGGCATTGCAGTGAACCACACATTTGTTAGTGTTTGCGCACATGTAGTTGAAGTCGAAATGATCGGCGAAGACGACTATAAAGTTCACAAAGTTACAAGTGCCATCGATTGTGGGTATGTTGTAAATCCGCTTGGCGTGCGAGCGCAGGTTGAGAGTGGCATCATAGATGGCCTCTGTACGGCCAAGTATGGTAACTGGCGCCTTGAGCGCGGAGTTCCCGTCAGCAACAACTTCGACACATACCAAAAAATGCGCATGAACGAAGCTCCGACTGACATTGACATTCACTTACTTGAGATGGGCGACACAGAGCCTAGAGGAACTGGGGAAGTTTCCCTACCGCCCGTTATTCCAGCTCTAACCAATGCTATTTTTGCAGCATCAGGAAAACGCATCAGGACACTACCAATCAGCGAGAATTTATAGAATTTATTCAATTTTTGGGCGGCATTTGTATGTCGTGATAAAGCCCATTTTATCTAAAAGAAAGATCCACAGCAATGCCACTTGCTCCCCAAACTCTTGAGCGTCGATCATTCCTAAAATGCGTTTTTGCTGCCGGTGCTTTGACCATTATTGCCCCTAGCGCAACCCGCCTACTGGGAAGTGAACTAATCGACACAAGCGCCCCCGAAAACAAAGCGAATGCCCTCGGGCCTTTCATTCGTATTTTCTCAGACGGGTCAGTAGAAATTGGTGCACCTTCAAATGAAATTGGCACCGGATTACATACATCCCTACCCATGCTTGTCGCAGAAGAACTTGATGTCGACTGGCAGAAAGTGACCGTTAAGCAGATGGCTGTGCATATGTTCACCCGTGACAATGGTCGCCCCGGCTTCAAGTATGTCCGCCAAGGCGGCGGTGGTAGTGCTACTTTCAAAGGAAGTATGCCCCGACTACAAGCTGCTGGCGCGGAAGCCCGCTACCGACTTATGCTCGCAGCGGCCAATCGACTAGGAGTTTCTGTAACCTCTCTTACAGCCAATTTGGGCGTAGTCGCACACGCTGCCTCGGGCCGAAAACTACCCTACCAAGATTTGCTTGCCGACGCTGCAAATCTTCCTGCTCCCGAACAGGCACCTACACTCAAAAAGCCCGCCGCCTACAAAATTGTGGGGCATCATACAGTACAAAAAGGCCTCCGAGATGTCGTAACTGGTGAAAGCAACTTTGGCCTTGATGCAGAGTACCCAAACATGGTTCATGCAGTCATTGCTCGCAGTCCTTATCCTGAAGGGCATCTAGCGTCATACGATGATACAGAGGCACGAAAAGTTGCAGGCGTTCTAGATATCCTTGAACTACCACGCCCCGATACAAGTAAGCCTTATACATACTTGGAAGTTGGTATCGCTGTTATTGCAAGTTCTACATGGTCTGCCATTAAAGCTCGAAATCTTTTGAAAATTAATTGGCTCCCGGAGGACAAAGGCGAAGTTGAATCCACAAGTCGTTACGAAGAAAATTTCGCAGATTATCTGGATAACACTACAGGTATTGAGCGAGTAAGTGAAGGCAACGCCCCTCAAGCCCTAAAGGCAGCAGAAAAAAACATTACCGCTGATTTTGATATTCCTTTCCTATCCCACGCTACAATGGAGCCCCAAAACGCCATTGCATATTGGAAAGAAAGTTCCATCGACATAATAACGCCATCTCAGTCTCTTGGCGGCGTCACTGCAAAGGTCGCAAATTATACGGGCTTCAAAGTCGAGAACGTTCATGTTCAGCCCATGCGGGCTGGTGGCAGCTTTGGCCGACGCCTGCAGGCTGATGCGGTATTAGAAGCAGTTGAGTTATCCAGAAAGCTTAAAAAGCCAGTTAAAGTAACCTGGACCCGCGAAGACGATATGGCCCACGACTTTTACATGTCGACCAGCCGCCAACGCATCACCGCAGGGGTTGATAAGGACGGAAAGATTATCGCTTGGCATCACCAAATGGCCTCCACCACCACAGATTATCGACAACCTTGGTCACGGCCTGGAGGGGAATGGGGCGACGATGTTTGGGAAGATTTATCCCCGCGCAGACTTATTCCAAATTTCAAAATTGACCATGCTCTAGTCAAAAGTCGCGTTCCCCGAGGCGCTTGGCGAGGGCCACTTCCTACACGGCAAGCTTTTCCCTCGGAAGGTATGTTCAACAAAATTGCGCATGAGACTAAACAAGACCCGATCGAATTAAGACTTAAACTCTATGCCCCAGGCCGTGCCATGCAGTATAAGCATTGGGGCAACTTCAACAACACATGGAACACCGCCAATATGATTGGCGTACTGAAAGCCGCAGCAGACAAAGCCAATTGGTATGCACCCCGTCCTGAAGGTGTTGGTCGTGGCATTGCTTCTTATTTCACCTTTGGATCATACTGCGCCATCATTGTTGATGTGAAATACGACCGCGAAGAACGTATGCTCAAAATCTTAAAAGCCGTAGCAGCTGTTGACTGCGGAAAAGCAATGAATCCCAGCGGAGTCCGGTCCCAAATTGAAGGCGGCATGATAGATGGTTTCTCCACGGCCTTAAACTTAGAGATCACAACAGAAAACGGTGTCCGGCAGCAAAGTAACTTTGACAGTTACCCCCTTCTAAGAATGGAACAATCACCGCCTGAGATTGATGTTGTTATCGTGGAGCCAGATGATGGTCGAATTGAAGGTACAGGCGAAACAGCGACGCCTGTTGCCATTCCCGCTCTTCTTGAAGCCATTTTTCAAGCAACAGGCAGGCGTATTGTCAAGCTTCCCGTAGGTAACCAGTTAGATACAGTCTGACACGCGCCAACTAGGCCTACGCTAAGCCCTTTTGCCTAGTTGGCAATCAGCAATAAGGGCAACAGTTAACAAAACTGTTGCCCCAACATCGACCTGATAAACGTTAGAAAGAGCATGATTTCCGGTACTGCTAGCCCAAAACACAGCCATATAGCTCAGCATACTCACATATGCACACATAGATGCCGGTGCGGTCTCAAAGCTGATGCCATTAAAAAGCCGCCAACAATCGCAAGGAGTACAGCTCGGTACTTTAACAACATAACTATATCGGGTGACCCGATGGAGACACCATACAACCCCTCAAGAGATACCTGCCCAAGCACGCCAATAATAGGTAAGATAAACAATTACCTCGCAGGTTATTGCCCCTGATTAGACAGTGCGCTCTACGGTCGCGATATAGCATCCATAAGCCGCAAAATGCATATGCAAATAATCAATTTCCGAGCTAGCTAGCATAGCCTCAAAACATGAAGCTGCATCAATGCCATCTATGACAGTCGCTTGCTTAAGCATATGGTCTTTATCAAAGGCTCGAACAGAAATAGGTCGCCCTTCAATCATTTTTGGAACCATACCTCTTGCTGGTATTATCTCTTTCACACCTTCACGAATAAAAATTGCATATTTTGATTGATATGGAGTGCGCGCTGGCAAATGCTCATAGTTTAACAACATTACGCGCTCGCCGGGCCTTGCTCCCTCCAATGTCAAACGACACGGGTGTCCTCCGCCCGGTTCAGCTATATAAGCTTTCACACCGAGGGTTTCCAACTGTTCATCTGTCTTACCTTGCAAATGTGCAAAATCTTCTTCTTTTAACGGGACTACCTGAAACATCATCATTCTCCTATGTCCAAATTTCATTCAGATTATCCGTGTTAGAAATTTGCTACTTCCTGTTTCTTGCGGTCAAATCCGGAAATTGTGAAGTCACCGTGCTCAAAGCAGTGCTATGATGAAGAAACGGATAAATTTCTGGAGGTGCCTGCCATGTATAAAAAACTCAGCACAACTATAGGCCTTGTCTTGCTGTTTGCAGGCCCAACTGGCGCAGATGAAAGCAAAGATACTGAAGCAGAGGCAAGCAAACTAGAAATTGCTCTCGCTAAATATGATCGCACCGGAGAAATGAAAACTTGCATAAACCCGCGCCGCATCAGAGACATGAAAATTGTCGATGACAATCATATTCTTTTCAGAGTGTCAGGGAAAAAGAGCTACCTAAATACGCTACTGTCCGTCGTCGAATGATTTGGGCTTAGTTTAGTATTTTATTATTGGAGGCTTT
>CAXBKT010000217.1:0-4751 GCA_963976155.1 uncultured Kordiimonadaceae bacterium
CGACGATCTCACCTGAGATGATTTTTGCACGCGCATCAGTAAGTTTCATTTTCATCTCTTCAGTGATCAGTCCAGCGTTATGATCGTCGAGCGCATAGTCTACGCCGCCTTCTGCAAGACTCATTGTCCTGTGCCCTGCCTGCCATACACCTTCACGGGCGGCCTTCATCGCTTGATACACAGCCAAATCAACACGTTTGAGCATACTTGTCAGCACACTACCTGGCGCCACGTGATTTTGGTTACTGTCAACACCAATCGCAAGCGTACCGCTATCTTTCGCTGCCTGAATAACACCAAGCCCCGATGGGCCTGCGGCTGAGAAAATGATGTCAACGCCGCGCGCATACTGCGAACGCGCCATTTCAGCAGCTTTAATCGGATCATTCCATGCTGATGGTGTCGTTCCAACATAGTTTTCCGTAAAAGTCAGATCGCTACGTATAAATTCTGCGCCCTGCCGGTAACCACGTTCAAAACGGCGAATCAAAGGAATATCCATACCGCCAATAAAGCCGACACTTTTTGTTTTGGTTTTCATTGCTGCAATCATACCGACAAGAAATGAGCCCTCATTCTCTTTAAAGGTAATTGATTGCACATTTGGCAGGTCGATGATCGCATCTATCACTGTAAACTTTACATCAGGGTATCTCTTAGCCACGTTTCTAACAGCGACAGAATATCCTACACCAACAGCAACAATCAAATCAGCCTTACGGCGCGCAAAACGTTTTAACGCTTGCTCGTACTGGGTTTCGCTACTTGGCTCAAAATCCCGGTAGTCGTCTCCAAACTCATCTTTAAAAAGCTCAGCGCCATTATGCGCAGCCTCATTAAAAGATTTGTCAAATTTTCCGCCGATATCATACAGAAGAACAGGTTGAATACTGTCTGCTGCCGCAACGCTCGTAATCATAATTGATGCAGCAAGTGTAGCCACTATTCGTTTCGTCATATTCTTCATGTTAATTGCACTCCCTGACAATAGAAAACCGTATGGGTACATGTATGCACTTTAACGGGTATCCGCCGCAAGAGGAGCAGAGCAAACGCCTCCGGTCAACCATTTTTGACTTTTTGGTCAAGATTCATTCGACATTTGCAAATAGACACCGTATTAAAGTGCTAAATCTGGGTCAAAAAAGGTACTAAACATGACCAGCCAAGTCACCATTGTGGATCATCCACTTGTACAACATAAATTAACTTTGTTACGCCGAAAAGAAGCTAGCACGGCAGAGTTCAGAAAACTTTTGCGGGAAATTGGTCTTTTCCTTGGATATGAGGCGCTACGGGACTTACCTGTTGGTAAGATACAAATCGAAACGCCAGTTTGCGTGACAGAAGCTCCCGTTCTAGCAGGCAAGAAGCTGACCTTCATTTCAGTGTTGCGCGCGGGTGACGGATTGCTTGGCCCAATGCTTGACCTTGTTCCGTCAGCACGTGTTGGACAGATTGGCCTCGCACGAGATGAAGAGACGCTTCAGCCGGTGAAATATTTCTTCAAGGTGCCTAAAGATACAGCATCCCGTATGAATGTTGTGCTTGACCCAATGCTTGCTACTGGCCACTGTGCTGTACGCGCAATTCAGGAAATGAAAGATATCGGCGCCAAAGATATTAAGTTTGTTTGCTTGCTGGCAGCGCCCGAGGGCATTAAAAACCTTACTGAAGCGCATCCTGATGTGCCCATTTTCACTGCGTCAATTGACGAAAGGCTGAATGAACAAGCCTATATTGTGCCGGGCCTCGGGGATGCTGGGGATCGACTATTTGGAACTAAAGGGGCCTAAGCCAGCATGACTGTCACCAAAAAATTTGTTACTGCTCAAGAACTACTCGACGATTCTTTCGAGCTAGGCCTTAAAATCCTTAAAAGCGACTTCCGCCCGAAATTTATCGTTGGCGTATGGCGCGGCGGAACTCCAACAGGGATCGCTGTTCAAGAAATTCTTGATTATTACGGTGTTGATACCGACCATATTGCGATCCGCACATCAAGCTACATTGGCATGCAACAGCAGAAGGAAGTGAAAGTTCACGGTCTTGAGTATATTGTGAACAATATCAATGCTGAAGATTCGCTGCTGATCGTTGATGACGTATTTGACAGTGGTCGCTCGATTGACGCCATCATCAAACACATGCGCATCAAATGTCGCCGCAACACACCAGAAACCATTAAAATTGCGACTGTTTTTTATAAACCTGCGCGCAACGTGACGGACTTAGTGCCTGATTTCTATTGCCGTGAAACAGATGACTGGCTCGTATTCCCGCATGAGCTTAGTGACATGAGCAAAGACGAGATTAGAGAATTTAAGGGCCTCGACCTGCCTGAAATTGAAATTTAGGCGGGCCCCTACCCCATAATGAGCCATCATTACTAGCGAGAGAGTTCAATGACTTACGAACAAGTACAAAATTGCGCCAACTTCATCCGTGAACGCTTTTCAGGCTCAATGCCAAAAGTTGCCATGGTGCTTGGAAGTGGCCTGAACGACCTCGCGGCATCGATTGAGAATGCTACTGTATTTTCTTACACTGATCTGCCCGGCTTCCCAAAGCCAACGGTTGAAGGCCACGCAGGTAAAATGCTTATCGGTGAGCTTGAGGGCAAAGGCGTAATTTGTATGCAGGGCCGCGCTCATGGTTATGAAGGGCACCCCGAGCAAAGCCTTGGCTATTCAACACGCGTTCTGTGGGCACTTGGCGTGAAGACACTGCTTCTCACTAACGCGGCAGGCAGTCTTGACGAAGAAGCAGGCCCCGGCAGCCTTATGGCGATTACTGATCATATCAACTTCTCAGGCCTAAACCCGCTTACTGGCGTGAATGATGATCGTTTTGGGCCGCGTTTTCCTGATGTATCCCAAGCTTGGGACCGCGGCTTAACACAAACACTTCGTGACTGTGCATCTGAACTTGATATCAAGCTTCACGAAGGGGTTTATCTAATGGCCAAGGGGCCAAACTTCGAAACGCCTGCTGAAATCCACGCCTTCCGCATATGGGGCGCAAATGCTGTCGGTATGTCAACCGTGCCTGAGTGCTTAACAGCGCGCCACTGCGGCATGAAAGTTTGCGGTGTTAGCTCTATCACCAATTATGCAGCTGGCATGACAGACGGTGAACTTACCCATGATGAGACCATGGAGTTTGGTGCAATTGCTGCTGTGAATCTTGATAAGATGCTAAGGTTATTTATTAAAAAAGCATAATAAACTTATATAATTAAATAATAAAATATTGAACTGTGGTCGATATTTTAACTTCTATCCTTATTCATTTTACAGAATATCAGGCCATCTCACAGTATTTAAGCCTGCCAAATTAGCAAAGCTATCTAGTTCAGTATTCAATCTTTTCTTCCGTGTGGCACCCCACTTAATACCGTCTTCTAACCAGAAATTTAGCACATTGAGGCATTTGGTCTTGCGGTCTGCTTTGGCCTCTATCCGGCCAATAAATTGCTCCCCGTCAAGAATAGGATAGACATAATATCCCCATCTGCGTTTTGCCGAAGGCACAAAAACTTCAAGTTTATAATCGAAGCCAAATATCAATTTCAGGCGTGTCCGGTCGCGTACAGCAGGATCAAAAGGATTGATAATTTTCATCTGTGAGGAAGCTGGTGATATCCGATCAATACGCTCTTCAATATCTTCGAACGCATAGGAAGTGATCCACTCTCCTCCCGCTGTTTCCCATGTTACTGGAATGACAGTATCTCCATTTGCCTCAATCCAAGATTTTACTTCCTTGATATCTTTCGCATCCCAGAAATCCTTGATCTCTTTTATGCTGCCGACAGCCAAACGCATGAGTGCCGCGCGGCACAGCCAGTCAACTTGCTCTGTTTCACAAATATGCGCTTCCCGAAACTGCTCTGGAATTACTCGCTCAGCTAAATCATAAAATTTGTGAAATTTCTCACGGTGTGACGTGGCCAAAATGCCCGAATACCATAGATAATCCAGCACCTGCTTATGAGGTGGTCTGGACCAGACCTTTTTCTCGCTATTGATTTTGCTGTTAAAGTCTTTGGTAGAAAGAGGTCCTTCTTCTGTAATACGTTCAAGCAGAATATCCTGCCACTCCATAGCGTGATCAGCATTATGATAAGATGACTTTTCAAGCCAAGCCTTCAGTCGTTTAAATCTCCGCTGCCACATGGGATACATTTCCATAGGAAGAACGGAAGCATCATGTGTAAAATGCTCGAATATATGCTCCCTCGCACTAAGCAGTTCATCAAGCATGGGCTCACGGTATTTGGAGTTACGGCTCCAAAGTATATGGTGATGAGCGCGCGAAACATTCTGAATAGTATCAAGCTGAACAAAACCCAGCTTTTTAATGATGGCAACAACATCAAGTGGTTCAGACGGTGATGACAGTAAGCCATTCGTGTCAAGCCACAGACGTCGCATTGTGCGGTTATCAAGCTTAAAAGCCACTTTGTCCGTCCCCAAATCACCCGCTCTAGTGCATAGCAGGAAAAATACAATGATCATTTAACAAAAGAAAAGGCCCACATCTAGATGGGGCCTTAACTATATACCGCTACTAAACTATTTAGTCCTCAATAGGATTTACCACTCGCATTAGCGTCACCGTATGGCACCCAGATATTTTTCACTTCTGAGCCTCGGTCCATCAGGATTTTGGCATTCATCTGATCCGCATTTGTCCAATCGTAGGCTTTGCCGTAACTGAGCCATGTACGCTTCATATTGTCAGCGGAT
>CAXBKT010000218.1:0-4738 GCA_963976155.1 uncultured Kordiimonadaceae bacterium
AGCGACAATCGGCTCGAAGCGGCGGCATAAGGGTAATCCTCGGGCGCTTACTTTTCTACTAGCACTGATCTGGTGGAGTGTATGCTCAAGTAATGCACGCGCGAATGAACTCGCAGACGATTTTTCAGAATTTTCTCTTGATGAGCTTATGAATGTCGAAGTGACAAGTGTCTCTCTAACAAGCCAAAGTGTGATGGAATCCGCGGCTGCTATACATGTAGTTACGTCAGCTGATATAAAGCGTAGGGGAATTCGCTCCCTCCCTGAAGCACTCAGGCAAGTCCCAGGCTTAGAGGTCGCAGCGAT
Organism: uncultured Kordiimonadaceae bacterium; assembly: GCA_963976155.1. Lineage (GTDB taxonomy): Bacteria > Pseudomonadota > Alphaproteobacteria > Sphingomonadales > Kordiimonadaceae > Kordiimonas. The sequence goes on from CAXBKT010000218.1 coordinate 307, forward strand.
CGGCGCTGCAGATTATGCCATCACTTCACGAGGTTTCAACGAGGCTTTTTCCAACAAACTCTTGGTACTGATTGATGGCCGTTCTGTGTATACACCGCTATTTTCTGGTGTTTACTGGGACATTCAGACAATACCCGTTGAATTAATCGACCGTATTGAGGTTATTCGTGGCCCAGGCGGCAGTATATGGGGTTCAAACGCTTTTAACGGTATTATAAACGTTATAACTAAATCCGCGGCTGAGACTGAGGGCTTGAATCTGCGCGTTGGCGGCGGCACCTTGGACCAAGGGTATGGCTATAGCTCGTTTGGCGGTATTTTAGGAGAAGATACGCACCGCTAAATGGCTTACTCGAGACGCTGCGGAACAAACAGGTAATAGTCTTGAACATCAACAACAATCAGTCTTCCATACAGGGATACGCTTTGACCATGTTGTTGATGCCAGAACCCAAATTACCGTAGATGGCAACATAGGCGTAAGCCGTAATAAATTTACTAGTACCGGCCCATCAGTTGCTGAACTGGTATTTGGATTACCAACTAGCAACGACACCTCCACATTTGAAAAAACAAATGTAAACTTGAGGGCAAAGTGGGCTAGAGCTTTGGATGGCCGAGGTGAGTTAATTCTACAAACCTATTTTGACTACGCTAAATTGAGCAGCCAAGAACAACGAAGCACTTATGATTTCTCACTACACCATTCGTTCTTTCTCAATGATTATAACCATTTTACGTGGGGCGGCCAATTCAGAGTGGCAGACAGTAAATATGATAGTTCATTAGGCATAGATTTTGGAGGCGACCGTACAGACATATACGCCAGTCTGTTTTTTCAAGATCAGATAGAAATTAAACCCAATAAGCTAAAGCTAATAGCAGGATTAAAGCTAGAGCATACACCATACCGGGATATTGAGGTGCAACCGTCCCTGCGACTTGCCTATACACCTCATTCCCAAATGACGCTTTGGGGGGCAATTTCCCGAGCTGTGCGAGTACCCTCCCATGCTGAAAAACAGGCAACACTATTTTTAGACGCGATCCCAGTGGGAAATACAGATACTAATCCTAGCCCTCTCCCTTTGATAATAGTTGCGGAAGGAATAAATGACTTTGACAGTGAAGAGTTGATAACTTTTGAGGTCGGTATGAGGCATCAGATACTTGATCAAGTTTTCTTCGATGCTACAGCACACTTTAGTAAACATGATAATCTTGGCATAACATTAATTGGGGCGCCGCGACTGGGTGTTTTTGCGGGTTTCCCAGTGTTGGTACAGCCACTCCAACCCGGCAACGGCGGCGCTGCTGATAGTTTGGGTGTGGAAGCAAGTTTAACTTGGGCCCCTTCCGAGACCAGTCAAGTCAACCTTATGTTCAGTTATCTAGACATCAAGACAAGTGTGGACGGTGTAGAGGGATCTTTTCTGCCGTTTTCCGGTGTAGAAGACCTTAGTCCTGACTTTCAGTTTGGTGTTGAATGGAAGCAAAAAATTGGTCGCGCATTAAACCTGAATACACGCGTAAAATATGTAAGCGGACTGATGGTTGGCGTGGCTCCAAACCGCCTAGAACTTGATATCACATTGTCCTGGAAATTTAATGATCATGTAACAATGGAATTAGTTGGTGAGAATTTATTCTATGCGAAACATCAGCAATTTCGCTCCGCACTTTCCAGTCAATTTATAGGCGGCGAGATACCTCGTAGTCTTTTCGCATCCGTTCAAATGTCTTTTTAGAGCAAGCGCATGAAGAAGGCATTGCTTCAAAAAAAGTTAACTTTCCTTTTATCGGCGGCATGCATGGCGGTCTGTGTTTTAGTGGGAGTTTCACGTGATGTATCTGCAACGAACGCGAACTATGGCCGCGAAGGCGGACAGGAAACGGTACTGGAATACAAATTGAAAGCAGGTTTCATTCTCAATTTTATTCGTTTTACTCAATGGCAGGAGAATACCGAGAATATAGAGACGGACTGGAAACTTTGCACCTTTGTACAAGATGACTTTTTAAAGATATTATCCCAACTTAACGGCAAGCAAGTCGGTCTGAATGTGTTGAAAGTATACGATGGACTAAAAAATGATCGGACGGATGTATGCGACGCTGTTTTCATTGGGGATCAGCTAGATGAGGTTGACGTAGAAAATACGTTATCTACTTTTAAGAGTGGCGTGCTGACTATTGGGACAGGGATGGGATTTGTTTCCAGGGGTGGGCATATATCTATCATTCCCCGGGGTGGCAGATATGGCTTCTTTTTAAATGTGGGCAGTGCCGAACAAGCAGGGCTGCGCTTCAGTTCTAAACTGAGGTCTTTGGCTGTTGGTGAAATCGCTTCAACAAGAGACAAGGAATGATTAAGCACCGGATTGCATCGGTAATATCAACTATTCACGGGCGGCTATGGCTTGCCTTTGGAACAATGGTATTATTGGTCGCCCTGCTGCCCTCAAGTATTTTCTACTTTTACGAAGTGAACCAGACACGCCACAATATGGAAGAGGATATCAGTGCGACGCTAGGAATTCTTGCTGACAACCTACAAGGCCCAGTAGCCTTCCTTGACCCCCAATCCGCTTTCAGTGTTCTTCAGTCCCTTATGAACAAACGGCAAGTGATGATTGCTTGTGTTAGCCTGACAGATGGACGTCAACTTAGTGCTTACAAAGGGGCCCTCACAACGACAGAGGGTCTTGTTTGCCCTGACAAAAGCGAGCCCGTCACTGAAGAGACTATTGATTGGCATACAAACTATATTTCAGCAAGCCGTCCTATCCTTATTGATCATGAAATCGTGGGCTATCTGCAAATCGTCGTTTCTGACGAACTTCTGCGGTCCAACGCTTCCAAGTTTTTAGTAATTCTCATTGGGGTTTTTCTGGTAACAATTTTATTCGCATATGGAATTTTATGGGCATTAGAACGATCAATCGTGGAACCAATAACACTTTTGACCAATACCACCCGGCAAATTACAGCCCAGCAGGATTATGGGGTTAGGGTTGAGGCCGGTGCCTATCAGGAAATTGCGTCATTGGCTAACCAGTTTAATAAAATGATGAGTGAAGTTCAAAGCAGGGACCGTTTTTTGCTTGACCAACACCAGCTATTAGAAAGTGAGGTCCGTAAAAGAACCAAAGAGCTGGATGGAGCGTTACAAAAAGCGTTAGCTGCAAACCAGAGCAAATCCGAATTTCTTGCAAACATGAGCCATGAATTAAGAACCCCATTAAATGCTATAATTGGTTTTTCTGAAATGATATTCGGGAAATATTTCGGAGCCGTTGGTTCTCCGAAATATACAGAATATGCAAAACTGATACATGAAAGCGGACAGCATTTGCTGAACATTATCAATGATATCCTTGATCTGGCCAAGATCGAGGCGGGTAAAACACAGCTAGATGAAGAAGTGTGCGACTTAGGGGAGTTGGCTAAAGGCTCTGTATCTATGATGCGAATCCCTTCAGAAACTAAAGGGATTTCCATTAAGTTAAGCGTTCCTGAAAACTTGCCCCGGCTCAAGGTTGATCCGCGGATAGTCAAACAAATACTTCTCAATATGTTATCGAACGCTGTCAAGTTTACACCCGCAGGGGGAATGGTAGATGTGCGCATGGGGCGCACTGAAAAGAACGAGCTGTGGTTAGAGGTCGAGGATACCGGGTGCGGCATGAACGACGATGAAATAGCGTTGGCGTTTGAACCATTTGGGCAAATACAAAAAGCTTTCGTACGCAGCCATGATGGTTGCGGCTTGGGTATCCCATTAATTGATAGATTGGTTAAACTTCATCAGGGTAGTTTCAAACTAACCTCTGAAGTTAATGTGGGAACCAACGCAAAGATTACCTTCCCGGCATCCCGAAGTTGCGACTTAGAAAAGCTGCTCCTGCAAAAATAAAGATTATATAGAAAGAGCGCATCACCCACACCTAAGTGCAATTAGATATAGTCCCTTTGTTAAAACGCTATTATTGATACGATTGGCTAGCGGCCCACAATAGTATCAAATACGTCGGAACTGTGAGTTCCTTCACTAATTTCACAGGAACTTAAAGCCCCGGCACCCTATGGATGCCAGAACGTTAAGCTAATCTTGTGTGTAGGATTTACCACTGCGGGTGCTTTGCACTCCTCGTGTTGACCTGCGAGCTATCGCTCTTGGTCCGAACAGTAGGTAAAAACACCATACCCAACGTCCAAACTAAAAAAGGCCAGCACCCTAATGGGTACTGACCGTTTTTAGTTGGTTGCGGGAGCTTGCAACCATCTTGACTTGCGAAACTAAGAGCCTCTTGCTCAACGCTTTTTGCTAGAGCGTAGCTGCAGCCGCATTCCGCTGCTGCGCAGCTTGTTCCAGCAACTTCTGCGCCTTGTTCACATCCATCTTGCCGCCTCTGCCTTCCAGTAGCATGAG
>CAXBKT010000219.1:0-4698 GCA_963976155.1 uncultured Kordiimonadaceae bacterium
GGTGCCGCACGCCACACCAGAGAATAAGCTCGCTGAAGCCTGCCTCAGTGACCTGCTCACCGGCCCGCTTGCAGGCAAGAAGCTGAAGATGAAGCGCGTGGATGCCAAAACCGGTGAGAAATCCGTGATTGATTGGGGGGCTAATTGTGGGGAAAGGCTTTAATAAATTTGGCCGGCGACAAGGTTTTGTAATTGTTTTTGTATTGTGTCTCGCAAGTTTGAGCGCTGTATATTTTTCTAAAAAGCCTAGTATTGGGCTGAAGTGCAATAGGTCGGTGTCAAATTATGAATTAAAGGCGAGCAACGGTGAAAGCACCTTCTTTCAAATTCCAAATGAATACGTTGGCGGTTCGCAATCTACGTGTGCAGTAGCTATTACAGATTCTATCTATCTTGGATTGTTATTTCCAAATATGGCGCCTGCCGCTAATTTACCACGTGGCGAAGACGGTCCTGTACATTCAGATATAATTCGGCTGGAACTAGTTGCGGGGTTACCGACGACACTTGCAACACTACGCAGCCAAATGATTCTGCCTCCTCAAGTTAAAGAAGTTTTTGGCTTAGCTAATAATGGCTTACTGTTTCTTGGTGTTAACCCAACACCAAAACATGGCATCAGGGGGCGCTCATTTGTTAACGACCCTAAGTTGGGAGTAATCGCCAGGCAAGATGAGTTCTTTCACTATGTCCCACAATCCCTTGATCAAACACATGTCGCATATATTTCTTGTGCATTTAGCGGCGAGTTTGAATCCACATTTACAGGTACATTTTTGCCTGGATATATCGGAAATTGTAGAGTGAGAAGTCTTCTAACAGAGCACACACGGCTTGAATATTCAATACCAACGACAAAGCTAGGCGCATGGGATCTAATTGATCGGAAAATTCGCTCCACCCTGTCAAATTTTATTATTTCCAGTAATGCCCCGAATATTCCTGCCAGTATGGAGAGCAATTAATGCCGACACCTATTACAGCATCTGATCTAGATTTGTGGGAATCTTATGTAAATGAAACTGTGCCAGGTAGGGTTAGGGCAGATTTTTATTTAGATGCTTTTCTCAAAACAGGCGTGGAAACATTCTTGGATGTTGCCTCTATTTCTACATTTAGCGGTTTTGTTGGCGGCGGTGCATTACTTGGTAACTTTTTTGCGGCGGATGACTTAAAGACGCTCGGTCACGATTATCCTAATATCCACCGATTTTCGCAAGTGGTTGGCTTGGAGCTAATTGAAGCCATGCGGAGTAAGGCTTTGGATGGCAATGGTTACGAATTAACAGATTTTGAGGTGTTAGATGCATCGCGGGATGCATGGAGGAACCTTGGCGACGGCTTTTATGACTCGGCTAACGCTGTTCACTTGGAAGATTATTTTCCTGGGAATTTGCTTATATTGGTTGAAGATATTTTATCTTCAACCGGAAAGTATGTCAAAGCTGGAACAGGGCTGAACAATTTAAAGACTATTGCAATGATATCTAACCTACAGATTGCGCCACATGCAGTTGTGAGGCAGTTGGTGGATACAATACACAAAAATGAGAACGCTCTTACAAGGGATGGAAAAGATTTATTATATGGTGTTGATAAGCCTCCGAGTTTGGAGTTCGCGCCTTGGGTTGGAAACGCTTTAAAGGCCGGTGCGGGAGCAGCCTTTTTTGGGTATGAACCTGACGATTTTATAAATGACCCAATTAAAAATCCGAATAATTTTCTAGTTGTGGAAGGGCAGCACAATGGAATTTCATACCGGGCTCTTTATGATAAATCCAAGGCGACCGCCGATGCACCAAATGGCAAGCTATTAAACGTTTCGCAAACGTCTGGTTGGTTGGGTCCGGTTAATAGACTGGCTGATGCAACTGCGGAAGTTATTTTGACAGATAACGTTCTGGGGCTGATAAATAAAGTCAGGGATTTAGCTAACGTTGCTATTGGAGATGTCTTTTCAGATAGTGGAACAACTCAGCCGCCAATTCCAGATTTGAATACTAGTATTTCGAATGATGGGACCTTGCACATTACGGATGAAGCTGGTCGACAGCATGATTTGCAGACGCAAGTTGATCGAGAGGGTAATTTATCTATAACGGCGGCCATTGACGGTGTAGGTGGAGCTAGCTCGGTAACACTTAGTTTACAGGCGGGTGAACTGATTTGGGATGTCGTTAGCACAGAGGTTGTGGCAAATGCTGATGGCTCTTCTACTGTTAAAAATATTGTTACTCGCATAGATCCGGCGGAAGCCGCATCAAACCAGTACGAACAACTCTATACTGAGATTAAATTACTCGCAGGAAAACAAGAGGAAAAACTTGCAAGTTATGTGTCGAAAACGAAGGCAGAAGTCCGTGATGCACTTGGTAACAGTATTCGGAATTTAGTCGAAATAAATGGTGAAACGTCCGTCAAAGAACTTGTGATTGATACAACGACTAGCATAAAATCAGAGCTAATTTTAGGGAAGATTCTAGACTACAATGTCAACTTAAGGAATAGCATCAATGCCGCTAGCAATATTCGGCCAGTACTAGACTCTGATAAGGAATTTAAAGGCCTTGAATATGAAGACAAAGACAGCGGCGTAACCAAATTTGCTGAAATCGGTAACGGCTATACCAAAGTTCATACTAAAGACAGCAAAGGAGTTGAAGTTGTTGTTACGACAGACGCGAACGGCGCTAAAACATACGGCGCTGAAATCGCAGGCACTGATATTGACATTGGCGCGCTTGGCTCCATCTTTGGATCGACACTCGGGCGGCAACTTGGTGGCAATAGCGTGTTGGGTCAAGCTGTTGCAGGCACAGTCATTGGCACGCTTGCTGATAATCTAGCAGAAACCATTGCCTTCTCCTTTAAACCTCTCGCAGTCGGGAAAGACGGCGAGGCGCTGTTCGATAATGCTGCTGAACAAGCCTTTGATGACTTTGGTGCGAACTTGCAAAGTGCGGCGGTTGGCGCTGTTTCCTCGCTATTAACAGCGCAGCTTATTGGTGCCCTTGGCATTGATGGTGTTGCGGGTGAGGTAGCCAATGTTGTTGGCGGTACGGTGCTTGGTACGCTTGCTAATAACCTAGCTTTCAGCGGTGAAGTCAGCTTTGCAGGCCTCGAAGCCATCAATGTTGCAAACGCCCTTGGCTCTTTCATCGGTGGCAAACTTGCGGCTGAGGTTGTGACGCCCATTTCCCTTGAAGAACAGCTTGGTGCCTCGATTGGGTCCGCAGCCTTGGGCCTGATTGGCACAAAAATTGGTGCGGAACTCGGCACGCTTGGCGGGCCGCTTGGTGCAGCCATTGGAGCCTTTGCCGGGTTTATCATTGGTAAGTTTGTGATTGATCCGTTTCAGGACTTTTCACCAGATAGCGGGGTACATGTTTATTATGACAATGCTTCGGGTGGGTTCCGAGCCCTTTCTGATTACCAGACCATTACGGTGCAAGGCACTAAGTATAAAAACTGGAAGGACAATAAGGGCGACCCTGTAACAGCGCGTTATCTGGCTGAGAATGCTACAGCTGTTTTCAATAGTGTTTTAAATGGGTTTGCAAGCACGGGCGGGGAACTTCGTGAAACAGACATCCTTGGTGGTGCTTCGTGGGGGCAACATAATACCGAGGATGAGGCGGAAGCGGGTGTCGCGAACAAATATGTGTTCCGTTATGACGGTGACAACAAGGGCGCCACAGGCAGTGGACCGGTTACGGACCCAACCCAGCGCAAATTTGTTGCCACCAGCGATGTGTCGAAAGCCCTTGGGCAGGGTATTGGCTATAACCTCCAAAAGATGACATTCTCAGGCGGTGATATATATTTGCGCCGGGCCTTTTACGCCAATGTGGCTAACTTCGATATCAACAACTCCAGTGACTATGAAGCTAGTTCTATTATAGGCGATTTGGAGGTTGCAGGGGATTATCAGCTTTATCTTCAGAATTCGTCAGTAATCAATGCCATGATAGCGGCTGAGCCGAACTCTGCTTTCTCGCTTGGCTGGGTGGTAACTTTGCAGCGCGCGCTTGAGCTTGGGCTTCATGACGTGCAGGCGTCAGATTTTCTTGGCGGCTTGCAGTCGGCTTTGCCCTTTTACGCGCCGGGCACGTCGCTTGATGATGTCTCGCTTTCGGTGGGCGACTTTGACGGCGAGAGCGGCCAAGACCTAAAAATTACCTACGCAAACGGCAAAGAAACGCTGGTTAGTGATGTTGTCTCGAAGGGGTTTCATGTTGCGGGGGAATCGACGGCTTCGTCTGACCTGCGCATTGCCACAGGGAACGGCGCGGTTTCCTATGTGGACCCTACTGAGGGCAGTTCAACAGACGAAAACACCCGCAACAAGGGGCCGTTCCATAGCAATGGTGTCTCCAAGCTGTCGGATGATATTTATGTTGGGGCGGGCGGGAATGATACACTGTCGGGTGGCCGTGGTTGGGACTGGCTGGACGGCCAAGGCGGTAATGACAAAATAGACGGCGGTACGGGCCGTGATGTGCTGCTTGGTAAGGCGGGGCAGGATACGCTCGCGGGTGGTGACGGGGACGATACGCTCTCTGACGGGGGCGGTGTTGATGTTGTTTCCGGTAACCACGGCCATGATGTGCTGATAGTAGCGGACGACGGCGAGACCGACAGCTTTGACGGAGCGCAAGGCAGCGACACCGCGAGCTACGCCGACTGGGCGCGGGGCAT
>CAXBKT010000220.1:0-4626 GCA_963976155.1 uncultured Kordiimonadaceae bacterium
AAGCGGCAGAGATGAACAAGGCAGGCCGCCTGAAGCCTGAGGGCTGGCGCCACGGCACAGACATTATGCAGGTCATCACTGCCCAAAAGGCTGAGCAGAAGGCTGGGCAGAAAGCTGATGAGGAAATTGACCTCACCCCGCCTGAGCTGAAGGATGGCACGCTTGAGCTATGGCTCGTGGACCTCGTGGTGCCGCACGCCACACCAGAGAATAAGCTCGCCGAGGCCTGCCTGTCTGACCTGCTAACAGGGCCGCTTGCGGGTAAAAAGCTGAAGATGCAGCGTGTGGATGCCAAAAACGGCGAAAAATCTACCATTGAACTGGGAGACGAGTGATGAGGGGTTTTTCCATAAGAACCTTGCTACTAGGTGTATTTGTAGGGGCTGGACTGGTACTTTACTTGGATTTTGGGTATGAGCGTGGCCTTGTGGATGGTAGGCTTGAAACGCAGGAAAGGTTTGAGGCAAGACCTGAAGAAGAAAAGGACGGTGTCTGGTATTATTCTAACCTTGATACGGAGTTTTCCTTACTCGAAAAACCCATCAAGAAAAAATATAGCGGGCCTATCCTGTTTTCTTCCCATCTGTCCTATAGCAAGGAGTTTGCGGAAAGATATGGCTATCCAGATTCCTATGTCACTGACGAACTCCCTTCTTTCGTTGATTATATTGAATTTGAGATGAAATATGCAGCGGGGTTTAATCGTTGCAACATTAAAATGCTGGTCGAGAAAAGTGCTCCGGTAAGGTTGCCTAAATTTCCAATTTTTCGAGCATATGCTGGAACTAGCCTAAATATGATGCCTGCAGCACAGCCAAGGCAAAATAGAGACTTTAGTGAGCGAGACTATCAACAGAAGTTTCGAATGCAAAGTCATGAATACTTTAGTGACGCAGCATTGAAGGCTTCAGTTCATGAAAGCTTTGCGTTGGTCGGGGCGGGCTTAGTAACAATGCGGATAGATGTAGCCAAGCAGAACTTGTTCGCTGAATGGGACTTCTTGTCTTTAAGGGTAGGGTGTTCCGACCTTATTAAGAGCCTTACTCGACGCGGATATATGACAATATTGATGCGTCCCAAAGACAGTGAAGCAGACAGCATCCCTATGTCTTTGAAAGATGCCAGCAAGTTTATACAGGTAGCTGTCCCACAAAAAATAGCAAAGCTAGTGAAAGCTGATTTCGACAAAATTGATTTTACGAAAAATATGAGAAAGCACTGATATGGGGGATTTAACTTCTGCTCAGCTGGTAGACCTGCAAAACAAAGCTGCATTGGCAGTTTATGACAATGACCCCCAAGTCAATGGGCTGAGGAGATTGTTGACATCTGAACAGGTAACAGGCCAGGCATTCGAAATCGCTGAAACAGGTTATTTTGGGGCTGTTTTTATCCATGATGAAACAAACACCATTATTTGGGCTCACAGAGGGACTGATAATAAAAATCCAACTAGTGTGCGCCCGGACATGGATGATAACGCGAAATTGGCCGGAATTGAAGCAGGAGTTCCTGATCAGTTTGGAGCAATTGACAGGATGGCGACACATCTAAGGGATGTTGAGGAGATATCTCTTGATAAAGTCCATAATGCGGGGAATTCCCTTGGCCATGCTCTGGGTTCATATGTTGTTATAAAATACGATGCTGCGAGCGAAGTTGGTACTGCCGGGGCTGGTGTTGGGCATGTTCTTGATGCCGCTGGACTTGTTGCGACGGATGAAAAAGCTGCTCGTATTTCGAACGTAGTACATTCCCGAGATGGCATAGCACATGGTTCTCTACAAGTAGGCAATGTCCGCTATTCCGATCGCAGTGATGAATTTGAACAATTCACGTTTTGGGAGGTGTTGGGATCTACTACCTACCTAGTTGATGCATTGGATCAAAGTTTTATAACAAAAGCGTTCTTACCGTTGGTCTTGGCGGGTGGAGGTGGACGGTTTGATTTAAAGTACCATGATCCAAAACTGAATACTATTTTGGCTCAAATACAAAATGGTGAGGTACTCGCGACTGAGGGTAATAACGGGGTTTGGACTTGGCAGGATGGGGTGGATGCTGATGGAAACCCAACTGCTTTTCGATTGTTTATTGCAGATAACACTGTTCAGCCCTCTTTTTCAATAGAGGTGGTAGGTTCAGGTACGACGACTAGTTACTTTCGAGAAGATATTGAGGGGCAACAATATTATACAGTAGAAACCACAACGCATACGTATGATTCAGCTACAAAGACTGGTGCTTATAGCGTAACGCAAGAACGTTTCAAAATTAGTGATTTGTCGGGTAGTTTATCTAACTTACCAGATCAGCCGGATCGCTTAACCACGATTGATGCATTATTAGATGCCAACAATGCGAATAAACCTGTTCAAATCGATAAGCTTGACGGGCAATCTGTAACTGACTTCAAAGGAATTGAGGCTTTAAATCAAGCCCTTTTGCGTACACTTGCTGGTCCGAGGCCTTTAGGGGCTGGGGAAAATAAGTTTATTGAGGACGCTTTTCTCAATAACCCCGACCTTGAATTTGTACTAGGCGATTCTGGCGATATCAGTGGTGCATCATTCTTAAGAGATGGAGCATCGCTAACGTGGACATCCTATCAATCGGATACGAGTGGCCGCGAAGTTAAAATTCAAATTGGGATTAACTCTTCCGGTAAACGGTTTGCAACTACCACCACGACGGACGGCAATTTAACGATTGTCAAAACAGACACTGAAGGCCAGTTACCTGACTCTGAAATTCAGGTGAATGGAACACCAATTTCGTTCTCGGACGTTGGACAGATTTTTGGTTCAACGCTTGGTCGCCAATTAGGTGGGAATAGTGCCGTTGGACAAGCCGTGGCGGGCACATTGGTTGGTACACTTGCGCAGAATATCGGTGAAATAGCTGATGTTCTTATTTTTGACGATGGCAAAGCAACACTCAAAAATATTTCTACAGTACTTGAAGATATTCCAGCTGAACTTGCGAATGCGGGTATTGGTGCGGTTTCTTCGCTGCTGACAGCTGAACTGATTAATGCGCTTGGGGTTGACGGTGTGGCTGGGGAAGTTGCCAACATTGTCGGCGGTCAGGCAGTAACGGCACTTGCTAAAAGTATTATCTTTGATGGTGTAAAGTTCGCCGATGGTTTCAATGTGGCCGGGGTTGGCAGTGCGCTTGGTTCCTTTATTGGTGGTAAGCTGGCTGGTGCAGTAGTGTCACCGCTTGGCCTAACACAGCAGCTTGGTTTCTCGCTTGGGTCCAGCATCGGGTCCCTTATTATTCCTGTGCCTATTTTGGGGTCCTTTGTTGGTGGTGTACTGGGTAAGGGTATCGTTGATACGTTTGATGATTATTCCCCTGATAGCGGTGTGCATGTTTATTATGATGCAGCGTCCGGCAAGTTCCGCACCCTGACGAAGGGCCGCGAAATTACTGTGCAGGGCACGGAATATAAAAACTGGAAAGATAATGGCGGCGACGAAAAAGGCGCTTATATCCTCGCGGATAATGCGACTTCCATTTTCAACAGTGTGCTGACGGCCTTTGAGAAATCAGGTGGGCAGCTTCGTGAAGCTGACATATTGGGTGGTGCCTCATGGGGGCAGCATAATACGGAGCCTGAGGCCGAGGCGCAGGTCGCGAACAAATATGTGTTCCGGTACGACGGGGACAACAAGGGTGCCACAGGCAGTGGCACAGTTACGGACCCAACCCAGCGTAAATTTGTTGCAACAGATGATTTGACCAAGGCTCTCGGGCAGGGCATTGGCTACAGTCTCGCGAAGATGACATTTGCAGGCGGGGACATATACGCCCGCCGTGCGTTTTACGCCAATGTTGGTAACTTTGACCTGAACAATGCGAGTGCGTACGAAAGTGCCTCCATCACCGGGGATTTAACCACAGCGGCGGACTATCAGCTGTATCTTCAGAATGCGGCGATTATCAACAGCATGATTGCGGCTGAGCCGAGCTCTGCTTTCTCGCTTGGCTGGGCGGTTACCTTGCAGCGCGCGCATGAATTGGGGCTTGACCAAATTCAGGCCTCAGATTTCCTTGGCGGCTTGCAATCAGCGTTGCCCTTTTACGCGCCGGGCATGTCGCTTGATGATGTCTCGCTTTCGGTGGGCGAGTTTGACGGCGAGAGCGGCACTGACCTTAAAATAACCTATGCAAACGGCAAGGAAACTATTGTCAGCGACCTATATGGCAGCAAAGGTTTCAATATCAACAATACAGATACGACAGAGTCTGACATCCGTATTGCAGCGGAAGGCACTACTGCAAAATATATTGACCCTTCAGAGGATCCCACCAAAAGTGACGAGAATAGACGTTTGCACGGGGCCTTCAACGACAATGGCACCAGCATGCTCTCGGACGACATTTATGTTGGGGCCAACCTGAATGATACACTGTCGGGTGGTCGTGGCTGGGACTGGCTTGATGGCCAAGGCGGTAATGACAAGATAGACGGCGGCACGGGCCGTGATGTGCTGCTTGGTAAAGCGGGGCAGGATACGCTCGCGGGTGGTGACGGGGACGATACGCTCTCTGACGGGAGCGGTGTTGATGTTGTCTCCGGTAACCACGGCCATGATGTGCTGATAGTAGCGGACGACGGCG
>CAXBKT010000221.1:0-4566 GCA_963976155.1 uncultured Kordiimonadaceae bacterium
AAGCTTATCAAAAGGAAATCAACATGGCATCACATGGCGGCATGAGAGAAGGTTCAGGTAGGCCAGCAGGAGCTGGTAATAAGGCTACTTCAGGGCTAAAGTTGAACCTATCAGAGTTGGCTCGAGAATACACCAATGATGCCTTAGATGCGCTTGTAGAAGTTATGCAATCAAGCCAGAGCGATTCAGCTCGAATTGCAGCTGCTACTGCGATACTTGATCGGGGGTATGGCAGGCCAACAAAAACCACCTCGCTTGAGGTTAATGCACCTTTAATGCCTACGAAAATACGACTGGTGGCTTACACTGGTTCAGTTTCAGATTAAGACATGAAACTATGCAAGCAATAGAAAGATAGCCTAAAAATTCTAGGGTGACATACTAAGAATCAACGTAGGCGGGGTTTGAGGGTGGGATGCTGGAAAGGCCAATCCAACTGCTTTAACGGGGACCAAATAGGGGACCAAATACAAACTCTATCGAAGACACTAAGGCATAAAAACCCGTAAGTATATGATTTATATGGCGCGCCAGGAGGGAGTCGAACCCCCGACCAACAGGATCGGAATCTTTTAATTCAGTAGTTTTGGTTGTATGTGGATGAAACTATAAAATTAATAACTAGTTGTTTTTATTGCTATTATATATTTACTTGTATGTGATTGCTCCTAGCTGTATTGTATAAACGGGGACCAAATAGGGGACCAACTTTTACAAAACGGGGACCAAGCATATGACTAAGCTCACCGACACCATGATCAGAGGATTAAGGCCCGGTGAAAAACGGAGCGAGTCGCTAGATGCTGGTGGTTCTCTGCTAATCAAATACAGAAAAGGCAAACGCCCCATACGAGAGTATTATTTCCGTGATCGGAGCAATGGCAACGACATTACGGTCAAGCTGGGTACAACTGAAACCCTCAGATCTTTGATAGAAGCAAGGGATGCTGGCAGATCTATGGCTAACAAGTCTGCGGCAGTATCTAACCTAAAATTTCAACTGGAAGAAGAGAAACGCAAGACCAAAGAAGCCGAGGGCGCAGCAATCCGCGAACGTCTCCGCCTGGACGGCCTAGGTAACCTGTCACAGCTTTGTGAAGTCTATCGCGACAAGATGAAGTCTGAGAATAAGTCATCATATGCTAAGGTCTACGCCGCCTTAGAGCGGTACGTTATTAAGCCATACCCTGACTTAGCCAGCAAGCAAGCCAACTTGATCACTGCTGACGACATCAAATTAATTCTTAAAACGATGTATGATCGGGGAATTACCACCACAATAAACCGAACACGTGGCGACCTACATGCCGCTTTCAACGTTGGCCTTACTTATGACCACGATATTACTATCCAGCGAGCTGACAACCTTTGCTTTGACATCAGCACTAACCCAGTGGCTAAAGTTAAAAAAATAAAACAGTTTGAGCGGGCGCTAAAGAGGTTCTTAAATCCTGAAGAGCTGCGCGTTGTTTGGGGTTCGTGTGCTGACCACATGAACCCTGTTTATGCGAGTCTTCTCAAAATCATGATTTGTACTGGCTATCATCCAGCCGAGTTAATGCGACTCACAATTCAGGACATTCAGGCTGAGGATAACGCAATATACATGACGAAAACAAAGTCAGGTATGCCTAACCTAATCCCCCTAAACCGATTTGCCTGGTCTGAAATACAATGTCGAATAGCCAATACCGACATCAGTGGCTTATTATTTCCTTCCCGCATATCAAACCCCAAAGGGGATATATATTCCCGAGTAAGCGTACTATCAAACCAAGTAGCCGACATGCGGCCTCACCTGCCAATTGATGCGTTTACGCCCAGAGATATTCGCCGCACAGTTAAAACCCTAATGGGCAAAGCTGGCATCACGAAAGAAATGAGGGATCGAATTCAAAACCATGCTGTCAGTGACGTTAGCGGGAAGCACTACGATCAATATGAATATATGCGAGAAAAAAGAGCAGCTATGAAGACCTGGGAACGCTGGTTAGTACAGCATGTTATCGAGCCTGAATTAGAGCAGCCCAAAGTAGTCTCACTTACTGGCTAACCAAATTGCTGCGCCTAGGCTCATTACCGAATCGGTGACCAACCTACTCACCTTGGCGTAGCATCCTTACCGTAGGCCGCAGAGGTGCGAACATGACCAACATGATTAAAGAGCTAGTGCTTGAAGAATGGCTAAATGTTGAGGAATCCGCCAAGTACCTTAGTGGCCTTATTGACGGTACAGTGCAAGAAAAAAATATATATCGATACGCCTGCAACAATCATCTTGTTCTGTCGTTAATGTTTGATTCATACCAAATAGGTGACATTGGAACATTTCAACAATGCTCAGAGGGCGATCGTTCAATAGACAATGAAAACATTTGCTTCAAGTTTGACGCTGTTGTAACAATAGAGGGAACATTGGACATAGTTAATAAAGCAAAAGGTAAATCTTGCATCTATTACTTATATAGAGCCAAGAGCGATTCATCATTTTCAAAGCCTGCCTATGAAATTCAGTCTAATCAGGACGATGCAATATATCTAGCCGACCCTGACGGCTCAAGTAACATATGGCAATTAAATGCAAACAGATCATTGAATATAGCCAAAGATTTGCCTAACGATGCCGTTATTGTTATTAAAAGAGATCGTCTTAACGAGTTAGCCAGTTCAATAAGCGATAATTTCACAGATGGTAACTCAACTATATATCCTGTTAGCAACCCCCTAGAGGCTTTTCATCGAATGGTTGATTTATCATTCACAGAAGTAACATTTAGTATTACTCCAGAAAGCACAGCCGTTACGGTGGCCGCTAGAGAAACACAAAAAAGAGTGGCTTATTCAGACCTAGGGCTAGCTAATAAAACCAATAAAGTAGCTTTTAACGCTCAAGGGAAATTATTTGTGTCTATTATCGAAGGAGACGCTGTAAGGAAGGACATAACACTAACCCGATTAACAAAAAACTTAAAGGACGCATTTAGCACCAAAGAGTCGCCATTTAAGAACTCTGTGCCTATCTTCAAATTTCGCATCCCAAAAGATAAAAGGGCTAAGCAAGACGCTTTAAAAAGACAGATTCCATTTAACGATAATTTACATAGCCATAAAAGTGGTGATGATGCTGACGCCTGGTTGAAGGGTAATGACGAAACATACGACCAAGAAGAATTTAAAAATTAATAATTTATGCTAAATATGTTGATCAAGGTTGATCACTAATTTTTTGATAAATCTCTATATATTATTGATAATACTAAAATTAAATTAAAATACTTAATCAACTTCCACTATAGCTATTGAGAACCAAACAAATCTCAGGAGCTATAAAAGTGAACAGCAACAATCAAACCTACAAACCACGCCTCGATACACACGAAAGCGCTTTATACATAAACCTAGCATCAAACACTCTACGCGCATCGAGAACGAGCGGTATTTTGTGTGGTGTAGCGTCCCCTACTTATCGAAAGCTTGGCCGCAAAGTCGTTTATGACCGAGTTGTTCTTGACATGTGGCTAAGTCAGTTCTGCAACCAACCAACTACAGCGGCTTAGGAGGGTTTATAATGGCTTCCAAGAAAAACACAATCGTCGCCAAGATTAAAGGCAAAGAGCCTCGCATTGATTCTCGCTTAATTGCTGGTGGTTTAGGCATAGCCCACCATAACTTTATAGCGCTTGCGGAAAAGTATCGAAGCCGCCTATCTGCCTTTGGGCTTGTTCTGTTTGAAACAGATAAAGTCAAAGCAAAAATGGGCAGGCCTGAACGCGTTGTGTATCTCAATGAAAACCAGTGCTGTGCCCTTGTGACGCTATCCAAGAATACGGAACGCGCTGTGGATTTAAAGTTTGCCTTGGTGATGGCCTTCTCAGAAGCTAGAGAAGCATTAGCCGCAGACACAGACTACCTACCCAGCTATAGGGAGGCTCATGATAACGTAGCTCAACTGGTGCGGTTTCATGGCAGCTCCGTATCTGAGAGCATTCACCACGCCAACCTTGAGCGGATGATTAACAAAGCGCTGAAGGTTCCTGCAGGCTCACGTAAGCAATTACCACCTGCGATAAGGTCAGCAGTGGCAGTGGCCGAAGGAATCGCCAACGCAGCGTATAAAGAGGCTTTAATTACAGGCCAAGACCACAAGATAGCTTACAAAAAGGCTAAGGTAAGTATTTTACGCTACGCAGAAACGGTAGTACCCACGTTGCCCCTGCTGGAGTATGCCGCATGATGCAGTCGCTACAAAATGTTGCCAACCGACCTGCTGGCAGGTCTGGCTAATGGCTAGATCTAAACATAAACAAAAAGCCAGCTTTGCGGGTATACCTCGGGTAGTGATGGAGTGTCCTGACTATACGAACTTGAGTGGCAGTGCCATTAGGTTATTAGTGGAGTTGGCTTGCGCCTACAAAGGTGGGAATAATGGCGACTTAAGCCCAGCATGGACACTGATGAAAGAGCGTGGTTTTCGTTCAAAAGCCACACTGACAAGAGCAATAAAAGAACTGGTGGCAGCAGAGATGATAATGCTAACTCGTCAGGGCCAATTCATTAGAAACAGGG
>CAXBKT010000222.1:0-4548 GCA_963976155.1 uncultured Kordiimonadaceae bacterium
CTGCCGCCGACATTGGTGAAAACGCCAAAGTTGGCAACTTCGTTGAAGTTAAAAAGGCTAAAGTCGCCGAAGGTGCGAAGATTAACCACCTTTCTTACATTGGTGATGCGGAAATTGGTGCTGCAGCAAACATTGGGGCAGGCACCATTACCTGCAACTATGACGGTTTCCTCAAGTATCCAACCAAAATTGGCGCAGGAGCCTTCATCGGCAGTAACTCAGCACTCGTCGCGCCCGTCACAATCGGCAACGGCGCAATTGTAGGCGCCGGCAGCATTATCACAAAAGATGTGGGTGACGACGCCCTTGCCGTTGCGCGCGGCAAACAACGTGAAATTAAAGGTTACGCAGCAAAGTTCCGTGAGGAAAAAACCGCTGAAAAAAGTAACCTTAAAAACAAAACCGGCTCAGGGGCTTAATGTATGTGTGGCATCGTTGGCATATTAGGGACTTCAAATGTAACACCGCGAATTCTTGAAAGCCTGAAACGGCTTGAGTACCGCGGCTATGATAGCGCGGGCATAGCAACCATATCCAACGGCACAATGGACCGCAGGCGCGCGCCCGGCAAGCTAAGTGCCCTAGAGTCAGCGCTCTCAGACCATCCGCTCAAAGGTCTTTCTGGTATTGGCCATACACGCTGGGCGACCCACGGCGAACCTACTGAAGCCAACGCTCACCCACACATGACAGACAGCGTTGCGATCGTGCACAATGGCATCATCGAAAATTTTCGGGAACTGCGGAACGAGCTCCTCTCTGATGGTGTTACATTTGAAGGCGAAACAGATACTGAAGTTGTTGCGCACCTGCTGACTAAAAACTTAAAAGCTGAAAAGAAACCGGCCAAAGCCTTTCATGACACTCTACGCCGCCTTGAAGGTGCGTTCGCGCTCTGTGTTCTTATCAAAGGCGAGGAAGACCTAATGTTCGGCGCGCGACTTGGCAGTCCGCTTGTAGTTGGCCTCGGAGACGGCGAAAATTATTTTGGCTCTGACGCTATGGCCCTGGCAGGCCTTTCTAACCGTTTGATTTATCTTGAAGAAGGCGACTGGGCACAGATCACTCGTACCGACATTCAAATTTTTGAAGCGAATGGTGCGCCGGTCAACCGCCGTAGCACCATCAGCCAAGTTGGTGCCACCATGGTGGACAAAGGCAATCACCACCATTTCATGCAGAAAGAAATATTCGAGCAACCAACAGTGGTCGCTCAGGCTTTAGGACGATATTTAAACCCCAACAGCGGCGAAGTTATACTTCCAGCGCTACCGTTTGAACTGGCTGAACTGAGCAAAATCACCCTCGTAGCATGCGGGACCAGCTATTACGCGGCACTAGTCGCGCGGTACTGGATTGAACAAATGGCGCGGGTTTCAGTCGATGTTGATGTTGCTTCGGAATTCCGATACCGCGACCCGGTCTACAGCGAGGGCGGCCTTGCAATTTTCATTAGCCAGTCTGGGGAAACAGCTGACACACTTGCTGCCCTCCGGCATGCAAAAGCAGCAGGCCAGCATATCGCTGTGCTAGTGAACGTATTGGGTTCTACAATGGCCCGAGAAGCCGACGTGGTACTGCCCATTCATGCAGGCCCTGAAATTGGTGTTGCCAGCACAAAAGCTTTCACCTGTCAGCTCGCTGTCCTTGCCGCATTTGCTGTGAAGCTTGCTTCTGCAAAAGGAAAAATTACCCCTGAGCAAGAAGCAGAGCATGTGCAAGAACTAAACCATGTACCAGCCCTTATCGCTGAGGTACTCAAACATGATGACGCAATTGATAAAATAGCAAAGCGCATCTCTGACGCACGTGACATTCTATTTGTAGGGCGGGGCATTCATTTCCCAATCGCAATGGAAGGGGCACTGAAGCTAAAAGAAATAAGCTACATCCATGCGGAAGGATACGCCGCTGGTGAATTAAAGCACGGCCCTATTGCGCTTATTGATAAAAACGTGCCCGTC
Organism: uncultured Kordiimonadaceae bacterium; assembly: GCA_963976155.1. Lineage (GTDB taxonomy): Bacteria > Pseudomonadota > Alphaproteobacteria > Sphingomonadales > Kordiimonadaceae > Kordiimonas. The sequence continues at coordinate 1,965 of CAXBKT010000222.1, forward strand.
ATCGGCATTGCGCCAAATGATCAACTGATCGATAAAACCCTATCAAACCTGCAAGAGATTATGGCCCGGCAAGGCAAAGTGATTTTACTTAGTGATAGTGCAGTAAACGAAGAAGGGCTTTTCGCCCGGCTTTCAATGCCAACCGCTGGCGCGCTTACGACGCCAATTATTTACGCGGTACCTGTGCAATTACTCGCCTACTATGCGGCTGTCGCGAAAGGCACTGATGTTGACCAACCAAGAAATTTAGCAAAGTCGGTGACAGTTGAATAACCACTTGTTAATGGGGACAACAGATATACACAGCACTCTGAGCAGTAATAGAACCGCATATTTTAAGTATTATGGAGTAGTTAACTCTTCCTAGTAGATAGTAGTATCTGTGAGAAACATGAAACAGACAGGCCTGAAACAGCCAAAAGCTGCAAAATATTCCACAGCCTTTGGCTTTGGCTTGGCATTTCTATTTTTCTCTGATGTTTCTGCTGGGGTTCTTAGTGGCCAAGATCCTGGAGAAACCATTGAAATTATCGCCGCTCACCTCGAAGGTCGATTAGATGCGGAACCAACCAGCGGTTACAATCTGTTACTGACTAGAATTCTGCCAACACAGTCACACTATCTGAAATATCAGCGCTACCCCCTCAGTCGAGCTATCAGAAAATTCAGAGAGGCAAAAAGGGTGTGTCTTTTCCCCTCTTCTATATCTGTCATACAGGGAGTAACTAATATACACCCGGATGGCCTACGCTATAGACATCGTATCAGCGCACTTCATTTCAGCACCCAATCAGAAGAAATTTAGCAACATTGAAAGCTTGGAAGGTGTCGACATTGCTGTACAACAGGGGGTCGCGGAATCTGCGCTTTTAAATCTGAAAATCCACTTTAATACGATCAAAACTCCTGATGACCTTTCAGCCCTAAAGATGCTATTAGCCAAACGGGTTGATACTATGTTTGGCTGGCACCCAGATATCCTTCTTATCGCGGAAAAAAATAACTTACCGTTACCTAAATTTGACGCAGATTTTATATTTTTTCAAACCACAACACATTTTGTGTGCAAAAATTTTGGCGGCGCGCAGGACCTCATGAAAATATTGAACACCCGGATTGATGACCTCAAAACAACGGGGAAACTTCAGACAATATTAGGGAAACATGCGCAAATAGCCGACTGATCACACCAAATGGCTTTTCTTCCAGATAGATTTCATTCTTTGCTATATTATACATAGCTTAAGTGTTTCCGGTAAATACTGAGCTGTGAAAACAGAAATTCAAACATACAGAGAACGTCAACTAATGGTGGGTGCTCTAGCCCTACTTATCCATATCGTTTTTGGGTACATCAGTTCATCTGCGGGAGCAGCAAACGGCCAAGACCCTAGGAAGATCATAAAAATCATAGGGGCCCACCTAGAAGGTCGACTGGACGAAGACCCAAACAGTGGCTATCAGCTTATAATAAAAGCACTTTTACCAACCCAAACTCACTATTTTCAATTCAGTCGCTATCCCTTTACGCGCGCCGTCAGGGACTTCAAAAACAATACCCGCGTCTGCATAATTCCTTCCTCAGAAAAAGCTGTACGAATACTAACCAAGGATGCAAAAATAGAACTTCTGGAAAGCTCGGCCATTGATGTTGTTACGTCACATATCATCTCCGCCCCCAACAAGCCCGTATTCACCACGGTAAAGGCCTTAGAGAAACACACAATTGCTGCTCAAAACGGTGTTGTTATGTCGCGGTTTCTAAGAGAAAAATCGACAGTCCAAGTCACCCGGACCTCCAACGATCTAACGGCTCTTAGAATGGTTCTTGCTGGCCGCGTCGACGCTATGTATGGCTGGTTTCCGGACATTTACATTATTGCCGAAAAAAATGGGCTTTCGTTACCTCATTTTAACCCTGAGCTCATACTCTTTGAAACTACAACACATCTTGTATGTAAAAAGTTCGATGGAAATGAACATCTTTTCACCATCGTTAATACCCGTATCAACGAACTGAAACGCCGTGGGGAGCTGCAAAATATACTCGGGAAACATGCCCGAATAGCTGAAGACTAGGGATTTTAAATTATGGCCACGCGCACACTTTGTATCGGAAGTGCAGTTGCGAGTTTTCTGTCAACCCTGACTTACCAACCTGCATTTGCTACGACCATAGTTGAAGCAAGCAGCAATATTGGTCCAGATGAAATTATCGTCACGGCTAGGCGGCGTTCCGAGAATATTCAAGATATTCCACTCGCCATTACCGCGATTGGCGGCGAAGCCCTAGCCGCACTAGGTGCACACTCCCTTAATGATTTGAGCGCCCTCGCCCCCAATCTAACCATCGTCAGCGGCAGCGGACAATCGAATGGTTCCTCAATCTACATGCGAGGCATTGGCCAACGCGACAGCTTGCAAACATTTGAACAGGGCGTGGGGCTATATATTGACGGTGTTTATTATTCCCGTATGCAGGCCTCGCTCGCGAGATTATTTGATGTAGAACGCGTAGAAATACTGCGTGGACCTCAGGGCTCACTTTACGGCAAAAACACTGTTGGTGGCGCTGTGAATGTCA
>CAXBKT010000223.1:0-4535 GCA_963976155.1 uncultured Kordiimonadaceae bacterium
TATCGGGGGCAACCAGGTCATCCCAATTAGCTTGGGGCAAGTGGCGGAGACGAAGACCGCCATGTATACTTAATTTTAAACGAAAAATATTTAATATATCTCCTTACCCGCCAAAAAACCCGCCTAAAAATATCTCTTTAACTCAACCCATGATGGAACCACGTCATTTGCATAGAGCCGGCAGTCAATTTCATCACTGCTATCATTAAATGTTAATGAAGGCGTACATTGTGTACTGTGGTCAGGGCCCTTCCCTATTTTGCTTTATGTCAACTAAAGGTTGCGAAGCTTGCCTCAAATAACTTAGATTACCAATAAGTAATTTGAGACAAGTTTTTATGGAAATTCAATTAAGTACTAGGCGTGCAGATGCAACACCTTATGCATCATCGCTTATCGAGGGACTACGTGATTTTGGGTACAGTATTGAAACAGCTCTTGCTGATATTATTGATAACTCCATAACTGCAGAAGCTACTCGCGTTGAATTGATAGCTGACAGCACTGGGGCTGAGCCTTGGATTGCGGTTGTCGACAACGGCAAAGGCATGACCGAAGCTGACCTAATCGAAGCTATGCGACCTGGTTCAAGAAACCCACTAGACCTACGTCAAGAAACAGATTTAGGCCGTTTTGGATTAGGGATGAAGAGTGCGAGCTTTTCACAATGTCGAGCTTTATACGTAGTTAGTCGAAGAGACGGTAAGACTTCTTGTGCAGCTTGGGACTTAGATGAAGTTTCGAAAGTAAACAAATGGGAGTTGGCTCTTTTTGACGAACCTAATTTTCCCGCCATGGACTATTTGGACGGCGATGGTACAGCAGTAATTTGGCAAAAACTCGACAGACTTGACGGAGGGTTTAAGCAAAATACTGAAGAACGAACTAAGACAATCAATACCGCTCTTGCTTGGGCCGAAAAGCACCTTCGCCTAGTATTCCATCGTTTTCTAGAAGGCTCGAAACCACGCCTTGTTATATCTATCAATGGTAGATCTTTGAGGCCAATTGACCCCTTTGCAAGTAACAACGCAGCTCGGCAGCTCGACCCAGCTGAAGAGCTTAAGCTCTCGAAGGGGACAATTCAAATTCAGTGCGTTACGCTTCCTCACCTAAAAAAAATGACCAAGTCCGAATGGGATGAGGTTGGAGGAGTGGAAGGCCACCTAAAAAGCCAAGGACTATATATCTACAGAGCGGATCGGTTGATAATCGCTGGCAGTTGGTTAGGCCTAGCAAAGGCGTCAGAATTAACAAAGCTTTGCCGTGTATGTGTCGATATTCCCAATTCGATGGATGCTGATTGGAAGATTGATGTAAAGAAAGCATCGGCTCAATTGCCTCCCGTGGTAAGAAAACGATTGCGTCTAGTTGTTGAGAGATTTGTTGGAACGTCTAAACGAACTTACAGAAGGCGTGGGCGAAAGTTGGTAGAAGAACAGCACACCCCGATGTGGAATAGAGTTCAAAAAGACTCATCAATAATCTTTAAGCCAAATATTCTACATCCTGTTTTTGAAGAGTTCCAAGAAACTTTAACGCCTGATCAAGTGAAAGCTTTTTTAAATTGCCTTACTCTGCTTGGAGCATCTTTGCCTGTCGAAACTCTCTATGCAGACATGATGGGTGCTGAAGACGCTGTGAAGGTAGAAGATGTAGACCGCGATGCGCTCCACCAACAGATAGCGGCAATGATAACAGATTTACTTGAGAAAAAAATTCCCTCTGAGAACATCCCGAACATACTGAAGAATGTCGATATCTTGCACAGAAACTGGGAAACTGCCCATGAGATTATTAAAGAAATTTTGGACGGAGGATTATTATGAATTTCTATTATGAAAAGCTCGACACAACAGTCTCGCAAGCGATCCTAGGTGATGAACGAAAGAGTGCCGAAGAGCTACGTGGTTTGATCAAAAGTTTAAATACATTAATATGTGGTGATCGTGTTGAAGAAGATAAGCAAGAAACCCTTGCTCGTTCTATAGAAGCCAGATTAGGCGTCAGTATGGGCTTGGGAGCGGTCGTTGATGATGGGGAATTTGAACCTTGGTTGAATGATGCGAAGTCACGCATCGATCCATTCTATTGGAGCCGCTACAAACAGTTACTCGTTAAAAGTGGGCTGCCGCCAGATGTTGTTACTAAGCTTGATCAAGTTACCGATACAATTCTAGGGCGCTTAGGCGACCCTAAAAAGGAAACCCAATGGGATCGTAGAGGAATGGTAGTCGGCCATGTGCAAAGTGGTAAGACGGCCAATTATACTGGATTGATTACAAAGGCTGCAGATGCTGGATACAGGTTAATAATAGTTATAGCTGGCATTCACAATAATTTGAGAAACCAAACACAAGAACGTATCGATGAGGGTTTTGTTGGGCGCGATAGTGGGCATTCTGGCTCAGGCAAAAGCAGAAAAGTTATTGGCGTCGGTGAATACAGCGATACTCGCATTCCCTTAAGTCTTACAACCACCATTGCGGATTTCAACAAGGCAACTGCGACTACTAATAAAAACCGTCTCGACGCTTCTAAGGTACCTTTGGTTCTTGTCATTAAAAAGAACTCTAATACTCTAAGGAATTTGATTGATTGGCTTCGCGAAAATAGCGCAAAAGGTGATGCAGAAATGATTGATCAACCAATGTTATTGATTGATGATGAAGCTGATAACGCCTCAATTAACACTAAGTATGGTGCAAAAGCGGGTAGCAAAGGGCCAGATATAACTAGGATAAATGGCCAGATTCGCGAACTATTACAAGTATTTCACCGAAGTTGTTATATAGGTTACACAGCAACTCCATTTGCCAATATCTTCATTGACCCAGAAAATGATGACGACATGTTTGGCGAAGACCTTTACCCAAAACATTTTATTGTTGGTCTTGATGCACCCAGTAACTACTTTGGCGGGAAAAGAGTTTTTGTTGATGGCCTTCCCGAAGAAGGCGCGCCTGAGTTTCTAAGGTTTATTGATGATAATGAAGATATTCTTCCTATCACTCACAAAATTGACGCTACCTTAGAAGAATTGCCGGTTTCGTTAGTCTCTGCGGTTAGAGCTTTTTTAATCGCACGAACTATCCGTAATTTGCGCGGCCAAAAAAATAAACACGCCTCGATGCTAGTAAACGCTAGCAGGTTCACACGTATCCAGGGGTTGCTGCGTAACCGAATTCATGAAGCCGTAGATTCAATGTTGAACGCTTTGCGGGTAAATGGCGCTAACGGAGTTGCTGGTCTAGTCGACCCTGAAATAGGGGCACTAAAGGAAGTTTGGGAAACCGAGTACCCACAAACAGAATTTGAATGGCCGGAAATTCAAGCCTCTATGCTGGAGTCAGTTGCCGCCACGAAAGTGGTCGAAGTTAACAGTAGTACGAATGGCCTTGATTACTCAGAAGAGGGACAAACGGTTATCGCTGTAGGGGGGTTCTCGCTATCTCGCGGTTTAACTCTGGAAGGCCTTACCGTAACGTGGTTTCTCCGTAATACTAAAATGTATGATACTTTAATGCAGATGGGGCGCTGGTTCGGCTATCGCATTGATTACGAAGACTTGTGCAGAATTTGGATGCCAGCAGAAGCTATCTCATGGTATTCACACATTGCTCAGGCCAGTGAAGAACTTCACGAAGAACTCCGAAATATGGAGAAGGCAAAAGCCACACCTTTGCAATTTGGTCTAGCTGTTCGGAGCCATCCGTCATCTTTGATGGTGACTGCACGAAATAAATTGGGAGCTGGGCAGAAAACGGTAAGCGTTGGGTTATCTTCACAATTTGTTGAAACAGCACGGCTGAGTGTTGCTCCGAAAGCAATTTCTTTTGGGTATTGCAGCAGATGGCCATTTACCCGCCGAAGGCGAACCTGTGACAGGAGGAAAGCTACATCAAAATGTCGATGTTGATCATATAGATGCGTTCCTACGTTCTTGGGTTAACGCAGATCAAAGTATTACGACACAAATCCCTCCCTTACGACGCTATATTGCTGATCGAAAAGAAGAGGAAATTCCATTTTGGGATGTACTGGTTGGAAGCCTTTCAAAGGGCGATGCGTACAATATTGGAGGTTGGTCAATTGTGCCTATGGAGCGTAGAATCCACCTTCCGGATCTTAAAAACGACTTCCTTTCAATTGGTGGGCGTAAAATGAGGGTGTCCAGCCGTGGGGTGGAGCGCACTGGCATCGACGATACATTAGCATCTGCTGCGGAGGCCTCATATAGACGAGAACTAGGAACTAAACAAAGGGATGCACGCGTCAATTATCCAGGTTATATTTACCGCCGTGTTCGCCAGAAACCTTTACTTGCTTTGTATTTTATTGACGTATCGAAAACCCCTGACGGGGACAAATATGCTTCGGATAATTTTCCTGACAAGCCAGTTGTTGCGTGGGCGATTAGCTTCCCTAAATCCAATACTGCTGATGAGCGGGTGGAGTACATTATTAATACGGTGAAACAGCACCACGTCGCGCCTTGACTTCGATACAAGTGTTTGGGAATTCAAAGTCTTTCG
>CAXBKT010000224.1:0-4482 GCA_963976155.1 uncultured Kordiimonadaceae bacterium
GAGCAAATGTAAGGTCATTTATGACAACTCCGATGATGATACCACCAACAATATTGATGATGGTAATAAGTAGGCCTGCAACGGCATCTCCGCGTACAAATTTTGCGGCACCATCCATTGCACCAAAGAAAGTACTTTCTTCTTCCAGCTCTTTTCGGCGTACCACGGCTTCTTTTTCGTCAATCAATCCGGCTGACATATCGGCATCAATCGCCATTTGCTTGCCGGGCATAGCATCCAAACTAAACCGGGCGGCCACTTCAGCAATCCGCCCTGAACCTTTAGTAATTACGACGAAGTTCACGATCACTAGAATGGCGAAAACTATTACGCCGATAATAACATCGCCGCCCATAAGGAATTGGCCGAAGGCTTCAATCACATCACCGGCCGCGTCAGTACCTTCATGGCCTTTTGCTAAAATCAGGCGCGTGGAAGCCAGGTTGAGCGATAGCCTAAGCATAGTTGCGACAAGCAAAATTGTGGGGAAGCTATTGAAATGCAGAGGTTTTTCCACAAACAGTACTGTCATTAAAACCATTACGGAAAATGTAATGGATGCAGCAAGCATGACATCAAGCAACCAGCTAGGCATAGGCATAATTAGCATCAAAAGAATGCCAACCATGCCAAGGGCAAATGCGATGTCCGTATTCTTCAGACCGTTTAAAAGCGTAGTGAAGCCACCGCTCGGGGGACCGCCTGGAGCGCCGCCGTCTTGCGGTGTACCTGATGCTGTGTCACTCATGCGGGTACCCTACAACATTTGTGTTTAATTGACATTAAACCGCAACGCGTATTGTTTGGTGTTGTTTGCATCAAATAGGAGCTCGTCCACCAGCATCACCTGGTTGTGGAACCGGTACTCCATCTGAATTATATTGGTTTAACTTATTTCGTAGAGTTCGAATGGATATCCCTAGAATATTTGCGGCATGAGTCCTGTTGCCTAGGCAGTGCTTGAGGGTATCAATGATGAGGTCTCTCTCAACTTCAGCTACGGTTTTGCCTACAAGACCGCCAGCGGTAACATCGGCACTGACTGAAGACCCGTCGTGAGGCACCCCTGTGCCTGTTGCTTGGGGAACTCCAGCATCAGCGTTTGGGGCAAGCATTGTAGCCAAATTTCCACTTGTATCAGGGAGTAAAATTGCTGCAGGTGAAATTGTATCACCAGTTGCGAGCAATACTGCCCGGTGTAACGCATTTTCAAGCTCTCGCACGTTGCCTGGCCAGTGGTGCCCTTTAAGCATTACCATGGCTGCATCTGAAATTGTACGAAATTGTATGTGATTCACTTCAGCATATTTTTCAGCAAAATATTTGGCTAATACTTCAATGTCCAACGGCCGTTCCCGCAGTGGAGGTACACACAGGTTCACAACATTAAGGCGGAAAAATAGATCTTCTCTAAACTTACCTTCTTTTACTTCATCGTGCAGGTTTCTGTTCGAAGTTGCGATGATGCGGATATTCACATTGATAGGTTTACTACTACCAACACGGTCAATTTGGCGTTCCTGAATGGCGCGAAGAAGTTTCGCTTGGAGGCGGATATCCATTTCGGAAATCTCATCTAGTAACAATGTGCCTCCGTCGGCTTCTTCGAACTTCCCAATTCTACGAGCTACGGCTCCAGTGAAAGCACCTTTTTCATGGCCAAAGAGCTCAGATTCCAATAGGTTTTCTGGAATAGCCGCACAGTTAACCGCAACAAAAGGTTTATTAGCCCGCCGACTTTTCTGATGTACGAAGCGCGCCATTACTTCTTTACCTGTACCAGATTCTCCAGTCACCAAAATGCTAGCTTCTGAAGGCGCGACTTGCTCTGCGAGAGCAATAACGTTTTTCATAATAGCATCGCTGTATATGAAGGATTGATCATCCTCGGCAACAGCTTCTAAAACAGCCGCGATTAGTTCGGCATCCGGCGGTAATGGAATATATTCTTTTGCCCCGCCCCGAATGGCGTTGGCAGCAGCTTTTGGGTCTGTCCCGATACCACAAGCGATGATCGGGATAGAGAAATGTTCAGCCCGCAGACGAGGGATGAAGGCTGGAATGTCCATGGTCAGTTCAACCATCATCAAGTCAGCGCCGCGTGTGCGAAGAATAGCCAAAGCAGTATCTACATCCGGCGCGTGCGTTACTTTGGCACCACGGTCCATTGCAATCTGACTGGCTGCCCCCAGTTGGCCTTCTAGTGTTCCAACGATAAGCAATCGCATTATTTACACTCCGTATTATTAAATTGCGCCTGTTTCATTTGAATGCGTCTTTCCCGTTAAGATTTAAAAAACGTGATGCGCTTGGCAGGCGGCAAAATAGTGTTCAGCAACATTTCTAGTCGCCGAGGGTTTTCCTTGCGACGGATAGACGTAGCGCCCATCGCATATAAATTGTTCACCAATGCTTCTTCGGTCGTGCAATGTTCTGTTTTGGCGGCGAGGGGAATAAACACCAAGTGCGCCATAACAGCTCCGTAGAAGGTGGTGAGGAGGGCGACAGCCATTGCCGGCCCCATAGAAGACGGGTCATCAAGGTTCCCGAGCATGCGTACTAGTCCAATAAGAGTTCCTATAAGCCCCATTGCCGGAGCTACATCTCCAGCTCGCCGCAGAAAATCAACGGCACGCATATGTCGAGCAGAGGCTGTACTTGCTTCGCGGCGCATGATTTGTTCAATTTCGTCACCTTGAGCACCATCAACAACAAGCTGTAGAGCCTGGGCTAAAAAAGGCGTATCTTTTAAGCGTGGTATTAAGCGGTCTAACATCATGACATCGTTATGCTTTCGAGCTTCTACTGCAATTTTGAGCACCTTAATTGCTTCTTCGCTCGGTTCCCGTTGGCCGTGTCTCAGCAAGGTAAATATATTCTGGGGCAGTGTGATCATTTCCTGTAGGCGAAAACTGATTGCAGTTACCGCAAATGTACCAAGTACAACGATGATAACACCTTGCAAATTAACAAACGCAAGAGGAGAGCCACCCAATAAAATTGCGCCAGCGACCAATAAAAAAGCTGTCAGCATGCCAAAAACGGTACTCATAAGCGGCTAATCCTCCCCAAAACTGTAGCGGTTAAGCCCCAGTATCTTCTAGCTTGATGATTTCTGTCATGGTTACACCTAAGTGATCCTCTACTAGAACGACTTCGCCGCGTGCAACCAGCCGGTTGTTCACATAGATATCAATAGCTTCCCCAACTTTTCTGTCTAATTCAACCACTGTTCCGGGAGCCAGTTTCAGAAGTTGGTTAACTTCAAGAGATGACTTTCCAAGGACCGCCTGAACCTGGACTGGGATATCATACACTGGCTCAAGTTCTTGGGCGGTACGAGTTTGTCCGTCTTCCTTTTGAGCTAGGTCGGGATTTTTAGCTTCACCGCTGTCAAGGTTTTGCAAGCTTACGTCTGTCCCATTGTCGTCCTGGTCCGCCATTCTTCGTCCTTATTTACTGTGTTGGCGCGTTAGTATCATCTACTAACGGCTCGTCTGTAACAGATACTGCGTCGTCCACTGCGGGCTTGTTTGTTATGTCGGAGTTAGATTCTGACATAACAAACCGCTGGACGGCATTTTCAATCTCTTTCACTGTATTTGTGTGTCGGCGTTCGGTGCCGCCATCTGGCCATTCGACCCTGCAGTCCTGAGGGCCAAAATCAGCTTCTCCAATAAGCACAATATCGCCTGGGAAACAGGTGGCCGCTTTCATGTCTTCAAGCCGGTCGCTAACAGCCTCAGTAATCGATTCCGATACTCTTACAACAAGCCTTGGTTCCTTATGAGCAGTAACCATGCAGTCTTCAATCAGAGCTTCGACCTCTGCCAGTGGTTTGGTTTTAATAAGAGCAGGCGATAGTTTAGATGCGATGGTGTAAGCGAGTTGTACCATTTCTTGCTTTAGGTTTGATTCCAACTGATGTTGCTGTGAAAATAGTGCATGAGCCGCTTGAGCAACTTGTTCTAGTATTGCCTGTGTAGCTGCTTCTATTTCATTAAGTGCTTGTTGCCGCCCTTCTTCATGGCCTTGGGCATGCGAGCTAGTTTGGGCTTGACGACTTTCCTCGTGTAGACGCTCAATCTCGAGATCATAGCGGCTTTTGGCACCACCATCAAAGGCTCGATCGAAGGTAAATTTAACAGGCTCTGCCATATGTTTCCCAGCTGATCTTAATAGACCAGTTCGTCCTCACCTTTGTTGTCTGATAGAAGAATCTCTCCAGCTTCGGCTAAGTCTTTTGCTTTATTAACCATATCCATTTGCGCCTCATCGACATCACGTAAACGTACAGGACCCATCGCTTCCATATCTTCACGCAGAATTTTTGCGGCGCGTTCTGACATGTTTGAGAAGAATAGGTCCCTGAGCGTGTCGGAGGCCCCTTTCATTCCCAGCGCGAGTTTATCTTTATCCACATTTCGGAGTAGTGTTTGAACACCACTAGGGTCGAGGTTTGCAAGGTCTTCAAATGTGAAC
>CAXBKT010000225.1:0-4448 GCA_963976155.1 uncultured Kordiimonadaceae bacterium
TTGGAGATCCGCCAACACATATACTTAATGATAGACGGAAACTCATCAGGATTTGCGTTGCATCCAACATCGTATGATTCAAAAAAATGTCTCATCAAAAGGCGCATATTCCGATTTTCATAACAATAATGGAAAAGCGGGTCTGCCTGAACAAATTGCAAGCCAAACCAGCGAAATTCTGGCTCCATATCGACAGGATTATAATCCGTAGTGAAGAAGGATTCACACCAACCAATCATGCTGAGTGATTTTTTGGTAGCCGCGAAATTGAACTCCTGTATACGCCCAGGATGCAATATGGATATTTCGCCGCATACAATTCTACCCCGTAGGGTTCTTGCGACAGATCTACCTTGGGCGATTATTTTATCCAGAAAGCCAATCGTAGATCGAAGTACAAAGTTATAATCCGTACGAATTCGAACTAAAATCTCATCATCATCAAAATACGGCATAGCTGCCAGAAGTGACTTATATTGTTGCTCCATAAATCCAAAAGAAGTCCGCTTGGGCTCTTTTGCTATAATAACCGTTACGGGATAACGCCTAATTTCTTCGAATACATCACCTGCAGCTTCTTTTTCCCAAACTACCACAACACATCGCCCATAATTGGGAGTGGCGAGAGGAAGCTGCTTTAACACAAGCAAAGCTTCCAGCCCGCGACCACCCGCAATACTACCCGTCATGATAAAATTAAGCTTTTCAGTCATATCCCGCTTAGCTCTCAGCGCTTATTTCTGCATTACTGCCGACCTGATATTTTACGCAGATCAACAAATGTCGCTTTATCTTCTGGTAACGGTTTAGCTAGCATAACTAACCGCCCAACCGGCGGTTGACCCTTTGCCAAAGCGGCTGGGCAAGGTGGCTTGACCTGCCACAACTCCTCATGAACCGGCTCAAACAAGGAACGGATAAGCATCTCTTTCAGGCATAATCTTGTCGGCGCCCACATGTCTGATAATCCATAAAAATGAAAGTTCCCTTCAACACCGTTGAAGGCCATATACGAATTCTCATTGTCGTCGATGAACGCTGTTTCCAACATCATTATACCATCATCAGCAATAACTTTGCGCGCTTGTGTCAATGATAACATGGGGTCACGAAGATGATACAACAGCCCCAAATGGTGCAGCACATCGAACTTCTCGGGGAAACCAATAGTCGACAAGCGCGACGGTAACTCCTGTATAGGAACGTTGCACATGGGGATGACATCCGAGCCTAAAACTTCACGGCAAAATAATAAGTTACGGTACCCTTCCAGCCGTGCATCTGATGAAATAACAAAGGAGGCGCCTTTTTCTTCCGCACGAAATGCCCAGTAGCCATCCCAGGATGCTAGATCCAGAACCTTTTTATCTTTGTAGTCGATGGTGTCCATAACTGCACGCGTACGAACCCATTGTTCATCAAAATCAAAACCCGGTGTTACAATTCCGTCCCCCAAGTCAATTTTGTGGTACCAAGGCTCTAATTCCTTAACTCGTCGACTAATATAAGCCTTCCGGTCTTCACCCTCTTTGTACATATCAAATTCCTCACTGATAATTCCGGCTTCCCATTCAAGAGGCTTTGCTGAACCTTTGTGAATCAGAGACCTTTTGATTAGTAAATGTAATTGGCCTTGCTGAACCCCAACTCCTCTAGTTCCGCAGCCACCTCTCTAAAAAACATAGTTCCAATTATAACCAATGGATTTTCCACGTTAATGCGCGCAAGTAAGCTTGGTGGCGCCACCTTGGTAGTAGAAGTTTCATCGCTATATGATTTATAGCTTTTATCTACAAATCCCGTAATCTCAACATCATGCCTCAACAGTAGTTGGTTCAGACGCTGCCCATACTGGCCTGCTCCCCAAACATATACCGCTCTATTTTCTGTCGCCGCAGCGCGCACCTTCTGTATCAATAGTGTGGCAACAAAATCCTGCAGTAAATCAAGAGCAGCTTCATCAGCACCATCCCTACACAAAGCTACGACATCATCTAGAAGCCTAGGCAATGCCATCGGGTCTGATTGCAAACCCTCTTCCATTGGGAAGTACCTTTGCCACCGCCACAACATGGCTTTTATGTCGTCTAGTCCTCTAGGTTCAGCAATAAAATTAACCTTAGAAAAATAGGCTATGAACGCATTAAGTTCTTTCCCATTATCAGGTTTGAATTCTTGTTTTCTTTGGCTCAAATCACTGGCACCAAGTGTTTTCACGTCAAGCTGCGGCGTGACAAAATGTGTACTGGTGCCTTCAATGTTACAAGCGTGAGACGGCCCCAAATTCCGATTTTTCTGAGCACTAACACCGTGTGTCACTTCAGCCCAAGCTCCGCCATACCCATGAATGGGGTGCAACAGGCTAAACCTACCTGATCCATCCACAATATCAGCGCCTACCCGGCGGGCTTCTGATAACATCCAATTATCCCACATAGGTCTACCGATGGAAAAATTTGGAATGTCATTGTATAAGTCCCGATGAAACAGAAAGAGATCAATTGCATAAGGGTGGTCCCAACTTCCCCGTTTATGCACCAGTTCTTCCAACATTTCGTGATAATGACTAGCCTCGAAATCCACACGGTCATTCAGCGGTATATTTTGTCGGCGTGACACAGCAAGAAGAGGCCCATCACACTCCATCCCGTTCACTGCCGCCATGAGGTTGCAGAAATCGGGTAACAAAACGATATCTGCGTTCAAATAGGCTAGATATGGTGTCTGAGAATATCCTCTGGCTAGCGAAAAAAGATTACTGACCATAGGCAAGCCATCATCATTCCTTGCAACATCAACGATTTGTTCGGCTCCAATCTCGCCAACAATCTCACGCACCCCCGGCTCATCACCAAGCACCAATATCCGTACACCTAATTTCGCCCAGGACCTAAGTGCGTTTTCCTGATGAATCCCAACCAATCCTTCGAACGGCTTGCAAGTAGTAAAAAGTGTTAAATCTTTGATCATATTGACCAAATACCTCCCACAACTTGAGGGGACTTACTAAAATTTAGAGTTGTCTGCCGGCGCATTGTCACAGGCTATCTCCTGCAACAGGTAGGGCCTCAGTTACACTTTCCTTCAATTTTTCGATGACGAAACTTCTAACCTGTTTTGCAGCATCCTGCCAAAAATTGTAGGTCTCGCGCTCTTTAGTTCCATAATCAAACTGATGTATCTGGTTATCAATCCACGTTAAGTTCGGCGCATAATAAAGCTGTTTTTCATCCAACGTCGTTCCGAAACTCCACCAAGGCCTCCCTCTAGCGAGCAAAAGTGTTTTGACACCAAGGGCCAAAGAAAACATTTGAGTAGCCGTGGCAGGCCCAACAACTAGATCCATATTCGACATAATTGCCAGATTAGCCTCAATGTCTTGTTTCAGATTCGTGTCTTTCCAAGCAAGAATTTCCACCCCTACTTCAGCCGCGAACTGACTTAAATCATCGCTTACATCCCCATACTGCAAACAGACTAAATTAACACCATCCAAGCGAGCAATATCGCGCCAAAATAAAACATTTGTATAACCACCAATTCTGTCCGCTGCTTTATTTTGGGATTCCCAAGAGACGCCGATGTTTAGGCGTCCACCATGTTTCTTAAGGCGGCTTTTCCACTTCTCAACTAACTGCGGGTCAGCCACAAGATAACCTACGTCATCAGTAGGGATGTCAAACCTACGAGGGCCCCATGTATGAGGCCATGTAGAAGCAATCGGAGAAAAATAGTCTATTTTAATATCGTTTTTCTCGATCAAATTTTCTATTTCCGTGCACCCTCTATAACTATAACCATGAATACTTTCGGTATCATAGGGTTTCACCATTGCATCGGGGAAAGTGCGTTTAAGAATCGTCACTAACCTTGGTTCAGCGAGAATGATCAACTGCTTTGCCATGGCATAGATATGACGAAGACTTTTGCAGAAAAAAACTTCGTCACCAATCCCCTGTTCACCACTAACCATAATCGTCTTTTCAGACAATGGTTCGCCCTGCCACGACGGCAAATCAAACCTAAAGCTAGTATTTTGCCCCTGAGCACGAGATGGCGCCAGACGGTGTTCCCAGTGATCCCAGGCAGCTGCAACAAACCCTTGTCTAAAATGCAAATTAGCAAGCAACAAGTGCGTTTCATGACAATCCGGGTTCAATTCAAGTGCATTACGCGAAAAAGCTAAAACCGTATTTCTGTCTTCTTCAATTGCTGCCAAATTTGACCAAAATCTGTAATCTTTGTCATCATGCCGAATAGCCTCACGGTAAAACACCCGTGCCTCTCCCAGCTGCTGTCTAGCCTGAGCAACGACGCCCAGACTATTCCAAATACCCGCATTTGTCGGAAAACGTTGGATTGCATCATTCAACAGCTCTATAGCATCAAGAAACTTCTCTTGCTCAACTAAAGCTTTAGCCAAATTTTCATAATAGCTTGGCTCTTCA
>CAXBKT010000226.1:0-4380 GCA_963976155.1 uncultured Kordiimonadaceae bacterium
GTTGAGCTTATTAAGGCGCTCGGTGTGCCGCATGAAAATGTCACTATGGTCGACCGTACCGGTGTTATTTACACTGGTCGCACCGAGAGCATGAACCAGTGGAAGTCAGCGCATGCGATTGACACAGACCTTCGCACCCTAGAGGAAGCTATGGACGGTGCTGATGCTGTTCTTGGTCTCGCTGGGCCTGGGGCTATCACAAAAGACATGGTTGCATCGATGGCGGATAAGCCAATCATTTTTGCGATGGCGAATCCTGACCCTGAAATTACGCCAGAGGATGCGCGGTCTGTACGTAGTGATGCGATCATTGCAACAGGGCGTTCAGATTATCCTAATCAGGTGAATAATGTACTTGGTTTTCCTTATATCTTCCGCGGTGCCCTTGATGTGCGCGCGCGGACCATTAACGAGGAAATGAAAGTAGCTTGTGCTCAAGCGCTAGCAGAGCTTGCGCGTGAAGATGTGCCGGATGAAGTGGCGGCAGCTTATGGCGGCGAACAGCCTCATTATGGGCCAGAATATATAATCCCAGCACCTTTTGATCCGCGTCTTATTCGCCGTTTGCCGATGGCAGTGGCCAAGGCGGCAATGGATACTGGCGTGGCTCGCAAGCCGATTGAAGATATGGAGGCTTACGAGCTTGAGCTGACAGCGCGCCTGGATCCAACGGCGGGTACACTTTCTAGCATCTTTGAAGAGCTAAAGAAAAAACCACTGAAGCGCGTAGTGTTTGCAGAAGCAGAGGAAGAAAAAGTTCTGCGTGCTGCGATTGGCTTCAAGGCGGCTGGATACGGCATCCCAGTCCTTGTTGGTTATGAAGCGCCTATCCGCGAGAAACTTCGTGAGCTTGGTGTTGATGATAAAGATTTTGAAATCAAGAATGCAGCTAATACTAAGCGTATCGGGGACTATATTGAGTATGTGTATGAACGCTTGAACCGTCGAGGTTTCTTGCTGCGCGATATAAAGCGCATGGTCAACCGTGATCGGAATGTCTTCTCTGCTTGTATGGTAGCAACTGGTGATGCTGATGCGATGGTTACAGGTGTTACACGTCATTATTGGCGTGCTCTGACGCATATTCGCCGTGTTATTGATCCATTACCTGGACAGCGCCCATTTGGTTTGTCGATTGTTGTTACTAAAGGCCGGACGGTCTTTATGGCTGATACAACTGTGAACGAACGGCCTTCTGCGCAAGAGCTTGCCGATATTGCTGAAAGCGCGGCCTTTTTCGTGAAGCGTTTAGGGCATGACCCACGTGTGGCTTTCCTTTCTTTCTCGAACTTTGGTAACCCACCATCAGATAAAACAGCTCATATCCGGGAAGCAGTATCTATTCTTGATGATCGCGATGTAGATTTTGAATATGATGGCGAAATGCAGGCGGATGTCGCCCTTAACAGGGAGCTAATGGAATTATACCCATTCATGCGCCTGTCTGGTCCGGCAAATATTCTGATCATGCCAGCCCTTCACTCAGCGAACATTGCATATAAGCTTTTGTCTGAGCTTGGTGATAGCAGGGTGGTTGGCCCAATGCTTCTTGGCATGGACAAATCAGTGCAAATTGCTCGTATGACATCAACAGCATCTGACCTTGTTACTGTCGCAGGGCTTGCTGCTAGCAATGCTCATGCGCTTGATCATATTAAGGGAGCACAGAAAAGCGAAAAATAAAGCTTTTCTAGGTTGAAAGATAAAAGGTGGTTGGGTGTAAAATCTAGCCGCCTTTTGTTTTGCCAAGGTTTAGTCTGATTGATCGTCAGACCACTCTTTGATTTTTCTGTATAATGTTGAGGGATTAACCTCGAGTTTTTCAGCTGCTGCACGCACGCGACCGCCACAGAGGGCAATAGCATTTTCTATCGTGCGACGTTCTGTGATGGCGAGTGGCTCAATAGTGCCGTAAGCGCTTTGATCAGGTTGTCTTATTGTGAGTTTAGGTGTTGTGGTATTTGTTGCGTAATTGAGGGGACGGCGGTGCAACTGAGGTTTGGATCCATGCCCCATCAAGCGCTCAAGCATTTCATGGGTAAGTTCCGGCCCATCATTCAGAACTACAGCGCTTTGGATTACATTTCCAAGTTCTCGCACGTTGCCGGGCCAAGTATGGTCCATGATACGGGCTTTGGCTTCAGGGGTTAAGTGTTTGAAGCCTTTATCTTCTTCTTCAGAGTATGTGTTTAATAAATGCTCTGCGATTAAGATTACGTCATGTCCGCGGTCTTTCAGGGGCGGTAGATGAATTGGGATAACATGAAGGCGGTAATATAGGTCTTCTCTGAAACGTCCGGCTTCAACTTCTTCCCAAGGAATGCGGTTGGTGGCGCAGACAAAACGAACATTCACTGAAACGGGAGTGTTACTGCCAACAGGTACGACTTGGCCTGTCTGAATAAAACGCAGTAACTTTGCTTGTAAAT
Source organism: uncultured Kordiimonadaceae bacterium (assembly GCA_963976155.1). GTDB lineage: Bacteria > Pseudomonadota > Alphaproteobacteria > Sphingomonadales > Kordiimonadaceae > Kordiimonas. The sequence goes on from CAXBKT010000226.1 coordinate 2,430, forward strand.
CAAGCGGCATTTCACAAATTTCATCTAGAAATAAAGTACCGCCATCGGCGCTGACAGCTGCGCCGTCACGGTCAGACGTAGCGCCAGTGAAAGCCCCGCGTTTATGGCCAAATATTTCGCTTTCAATGAGATTTTCCGGAATGGCCGCACAGTTAAGCGCTACGAATTTTTTCTCTCCTCGCGGTCCCTGCATATGAATAGATTCTGCGCAGAGCTCTTTACCGGTACCTGAAGGCCCCATGATAAACACACTTGCCTTTGAGGGCGCACAATCTTCAATCATCCGGTAAACGGCTTGCATTGCCGGGCTTTCGCCAATGAAGCGGTCAAAGCGTTTCCCTTGGCGACTTTCAAACTTTTCGACGAGATTTACAAGTCGGTGCATTTCAAGCGCATTTTTAACAGTTGTTGTTATCCGCTCAGCGGTGAAGGGTTTTAGTAGAAAATCTGATGCGCCTTCACGCATAGCCTCAACGGCGACAGCAACAGAACCATGCGCAGTAATAACAATAATGCGGGCATCGTGGTTTTGGGCCTTTAGGTGCTTGAGAATTTCAATGCCGTCCATGTCGGGTAATTTGAGATCAAGCAAAATAACAGTGGGATTTAGGGATTGAATATTTTTTAGCGCCTGTGCGCCTGTTTCAGCGATCGAGATGGGCGCGCCAATAGGCTTTAAATATTCTCGGTAGGTCAAAGCCAATGTATGGCTATCTTCCACGATTAGAATATTTGCGTCAGAATTGGGCATAAAGTCTTCTCAGCTTCGGACAAGGAAGTATTAGTTCATTGGTAGCGAAAGCGGGGAAGAGAGACAAGCAATCTGTTGCGTCGGGGTATTTTATGAAAATTCAATCTATCTAGTGACAATTATTTTAGAACTCGCTGATAAGTTGGTGCCAATGCATTAGGTTGATCAGGCAATATTATGGCACGAACAAAAAAAGATATTGGGACCGCAAAGTCCGAAGAGGATGTTCGGCTTTATAAGCGGCGATCAGTGTTGTGGCCCGCTAAGCTACTAATTGGGCGGCATGAAATATCCTGCCAAATCTGGAACTTATCGCTCGGCGGAGCGCGCGTACGTGTTGATTTACCTATTCAAGAGGGTACCGAGCTAATTTTGTCTATAGAGGGGCGGGGGCAGTTGAGTGCTACTGTGGCCTGGTCAAAAGGTGAAGCAATGGGCCTTGATTTCAATGTATCGTCAGCCACGATAAAGCGTATGTTTGAAGACAGGCTACATATCTTGGGGCTTGACGAAGCAGGCGAATAGTTCGCATAGAGTTTCCATGACTGATAGATTGAAAACCAGCATGTGGGTAGACGCCCATGTGCGTACGTGCTTTGCTGCGGATATGCCAACATTCATTGTTAGCAAGGGCGATGCGGATCGAGGTGGCATACTGCTCAAGGTGAATGCGTTTGCCGCGGGCATATCTCTTTATGAACAAGCCCTCGACTTTGACGGCAATAAAATGTGGCGTCAATTAGCGACATTTGATCAATCTACTGAGCGTGAAGCTGATGCGTTAATTGCTAAGAAACGTCAATATGATAGTGATGCCTGGGTTCTTGAAATTGAAGATGTTAAAGGTATCTATGAATTGGATGCACCGCTTTCTGAATTCTAAAAACCTTGACCTTCGTGGATTGTCTACATAGGTAGAGCGCTAGCTTTATGAATGTTTTACGGAGCCATCATGGCCAAACTCGATATCATCAACGTACCAGACCCATTACTCAAAACCTTGTCAGACCCAGTAGGGCAAGTAGATGATGACTTGCGCCGTCTGATGGATAATATGTTGGAAACTATGTATGCGGCGCCCGGCATTGGCCTTGCGGCTATACAGGTGGCGGTACCGAAACGTGTGATTGTTTTGGATACAGAGGGTGATGACGAGGAGCGCAAACCACTTTTTCTTGTGAACCCAGAAGTAGTTTGGGA
>CAXBKT010000227.1:0-4320 GCA_963976155.1 uncultured Kordiimonadaceae bacterium
GCCCGAATGCGCTCAGCGGAATCTCGGTTTCTGTCTTCTAGGGCAGCTAAGAAACGGGCTTCTGCACTGCGGTCAAGGAAGTTGAAAATCTCAGCGATAGTTTCATGGCTGTCCCGCTGACTTGTGCGAGCCAAATTGTTCATAAATTCGATACGAAGCGTCTGCTCAACTTTATCCAGAATATCCTTCTGGACAGATTCCATACGCAACATGCGCATGATAACTTCCATAGAAAAATCTTCAGGGAGTACAGCAAGTACACGGGCGGCATGTTCTGCTTTAATTTTCTGGAGAACAACGGCAACTGTTTGCGGGTACTCATTTTTTAAGTAACTCGCCAGGACCATTTCGTTTACATTGCCGAGTTTGTCCCACATTGTGCGGCCTGCTGGGCCGCGAATTTCATCCATAATCTGCTGAACCCGGTCGCCGGGAAGCATTTTACCAAGCAGTCGCTCTGTGCTTTCAAATGAGCCATTTAGGTTGCCAACGGTTGAAACTCTACCCGCAAATTCAACAAAAAGATTTTCAACTGACCCGGCTTCAATGGCTCCAAGGCTAGACATATGTTGTGATAATTCTTTGACTTCATCGTCAGAGAGGATTTCCCAAATGAGTTTCCCATGGTCTTCGCCAATAGCTAACATGAAGGCCGCAGCCTTCTGTGCGCCAGTCATTTTACCAAGGTCCATTGGTGCATCGCTCATCTATCTACTCACATCAGTCTGCATAGAGCCAGCCGCGTACAATTGCGACAGATTCTTCTGGGTTAGCACGTATAATGTCAGCCACTTTCTTAATCGCTGATTCCTGAAGTCTCCCTTCGACCTGGGCTACGTCAATCTTACTGTCAGTCCGCATTTGCCCAGGAATGAGTGCACCGGAATCGCGTGCAGCAATTACTGCGGCAGCGGCATCTTCATCCCCCGCAGCAGCAGCGGCTAATATCTCTGCGCTAAGCGAGGCACCTGGCGCTGCAATTGCAGGTGTTTCTGGTGTCCGGTCCTCAAGTATTTGATTGGGATCCGGTGGTGGCGGCGCGTCTGGAATGGCTTCGATAAGACGAGCAACAAGAGGGCGCACAATCAGCAGCAGAATGAGGACTGCGAGTAAGATGGTGCCGCCGTATTTAGTTACGTCAATAACATCTTGTTTGTTTAGCCCCAGTAGATTGAAGGCCTCGGGCGCGGCTTCAATTGGAGCAGGGTCAACGAAGCGCATGGAAACAACGGTTACTTCGTCCCCGCGGGTATCATCAAAAGGAATGGCAGTTTTGACGAGGTTTTCAATCTGAGTGAGTTCATCAGCCGTACGCGGTGTTGGCGTGCCAACGGTATTTCCATCATCATCAAGTTGGCGGTTATAATCTACAAGTAGAGACACGCGTACTTGGGTGATCTCTCCTGGTTCTTTTACCACCATTGTTTCGGTTTTTGAGTTCTCGAAGTTGGTTACTTCGTTGGTTTTCGAACTGTCATTACTTGGCTGACCATTGGTGCCACCTTGGGCATCTGGTAGGTTTTGGCTTGCGGTAACTTGACCGCCCGCAGGGGCTTCTTGCGTGCGTTCTTCTGTTACATTTTGAGATAGAACCACCTGAGTATCGGGGTCAAATGTGGTTTGGCTTGTTGTTGTTCTGTTCATATCCATTGATACAGATACTTCAGCACGGACCAAACCTCGACCAACGACGCTGCCAATCATTTCTTCGATACGATTTCTGTATGTACGCTCGTTAGCTAGGCGTGCTTCCTCAAGGCTTGAAAAACTCGTGAAGTCGCTTTCACCGCCACCGTCCATAATAAGGCGGCCACTTGTATCTGAAATTGTTACTCGATCTGGCGATAAACCAGGAACGGCAGAGGCAACAAGAGCTTGTATTGCTCTTGCTTGTTGTTGGCCAACAGAACCGTTAGTTTTTAGCATTATGGAAGCGGAAGGTTGGCTTTCTTCCCGTTGGAAAGGACGCCTTTCCGGCATTACAACATGGACACGGGCCTCACTTACGGACCGGATATATTTGATTGTTCGAGACAATTCACCTTCGATCGCTCGAACATAATTGATATTGAGTTCAAAACTCGTTCGACCAAAACTTGATTCGCCGTCAAAAATTTCTTTACCGACGACGCCTCCTGAAAGGCCTTCCCCGGCAAATCGTAGCCGTAAGCGATCAACTTGATCTTGGGGAACCTTTATCATGCGGCCTGTAGCATCTGCCTCATAAGGTATAGCTTCCGCCTCTAATTGCTGTGCAATTGATGATGCAGAAGAAGGATCAAGATCCGCGTAAAGTGTTGCCATCTGGGAGGTTTGTAAACCTCCGATGATCGCCATGAAAAATGCGACCGTACCAACGCCGACCAAAGCGATCATAATTAAACGACCGGTCCCCATGGTCCGAATAAATTGTAGTAAACTCTCCAACGCCCACCTCAGTAACTAACTATGACAAGGCTATAAAGCCGCGCCTATTCTTCCTAGTTCCCCTAAAATACAGTCCAGGAAGTAAACAGATGGTTAAATCTAGGCAATTTTTGCCTAGATTTGTAAAGTAAAATATTTTTGGAAAGCGATATTTTTTACTTGATGTGTTCTTGGTAAGTGTTTCAGGCCATAGAATCATAAAGCGAAACGGGTGGGCCGTTGCTAGGATAGAGTGTCTCCGCGATATTTTTGTATGCGAGTGGTGCGTAATCCAGCTAAGCCATTTTGATTGATGGCTTGTTGCCAAGATAAAAATTCTTCAACAGAAAGGGAATAACGTTTGCAGGCATCTTCCAGTGTTAGAAGGCCTCCTTGCACAGCAGCTACCACTTCGGCTTTTCTGCGAATGACCCATCGCTGTGTATTAGCGGCAGGCAGATCCTCTAAGGTTAGCGGCTGTCCGGTTGGGCCAATAACGGAGCCGTGTTCTGATGATAGGTGTTTTCGATTTTGCATAACCATCCCACTCGACAAGGACCATCTGGTAAATACCTCTAATTGGTGTCGAGTATAGAAGTGGCCCTTTAAAAAATACCTAATGGGGAGGGTTAATTAAATTTAACGATTAAAGAAACGTGAATAAAGGTGCCAACGCAAAAGGGGTGGTCGGGAAGACCACCCCAGAATGCAAAGGAGAAGTAGACTAGAGTTAAATTCTAGTTAGTTCCTGTAGGATTTCATCTGATGTAGTGATAATCCGTGTAGAAGCTGAGAAGGCGCGTTGCACCTTAATTAACTCAGCAAATTCACTTGCAAGGTCAACGGTTGAGCCTTCAAGAGCGTTAGTTGCTACTTTACCTGCACCACTGTTTCCTGCTTTTTGGTAAGTTACTTCACCAGAAAGATCAGATACGCCGTAGGAGTTGCCTTGCTTCCGCTGCAGACCGTTCGGGTTATCAAATACAGCGACAGGAATTTGATAAATTCTCTTTGAGAGGCCATTTTCGAATGTGGCTGATACAACACCAGCTTCATCGATTAAGATACCATTCACATTATCGAACTTTGCTCCATCCACACTCTTGGAAATCAAGGAAGAGTTACTCTCTGACTGGGTCCACCCATCACCTAGACCGTCCGTCCCAAAATCAATATTGATACTACCATTTGATACAAGCGAAGTGGCTGATGCAGAGCTATCATATGTGAAACTTAGATTACCTGCAGGTAAAGCTACTGCAGCACGTGCTCCAGCATTCACATCGAATAATGTTGTGGAACCTAAGTCAATTGAGCCATCAGTATTAAAGTTCATTTGCCCCTGAGCAATTAGGCCGTCAGGGTGTGCTGTAGCATCAAGAACTCCGGTGGAGTTTGCCATATTATATTCATAGGCCCATTGGTTAGGGCCTGTTTTCAGCGCCGACACCAAAACGGTATGTTCACGACCAAGTGAATCAAAGATCTGAATATTTGTTTGGAAATCCGGTGTTATTGCGCCAGAAGCCAGTTGGCCACCAGTAGCAACATACGCAGGTGTTCCTGCATAAATGGCGGTACTAGCTTGTAAGTTTGCCCTCATGGCAACTTGTGAGGTTGCCTCACTGATACCATTGAGCTGAGAGATATTGATGGGCTGTAAAACCGAAGGGCTTTGTAAATTTGCAGGTGGCTCACCTGCGGAATCTAAGCGCCAGCCCATAAGGTATAGACCAGCAGTGTTTTTGTAAAAGCCTTGGTTGTCTTCGGTGAAGGCACCGGCACGTGTGTAAACCAGTTCACCAGTAGTGTCCTGAGCGCTGTCGCCGTTACGGACCGCGAAAAAGCCTGAACCATCAATTGCCATATCCGTTGTAGAGGATGACGGCAATAAGAGGCCTTGTTTTGACACAA
>CAXBKT010000228.1:0-4262 GCA_963976155.1 uncultured Kordiimonadaceae bacterium
AACAGACATAACTTTGAGGCCAAATGCTTCAAGGGGTTGAATTACTTTGTCTTTTGCTTCTGGCTTTTGGTCAAGGCCTACAAGCATGGGAAGAGAGGGGCCGAAAATGTCGGCATCCATCAAACCAACCTTAAGGCCTTGTTTTTGCAGAGCTAAAGCTAAATTGATGCTGGTCGTTGATTTACCTACGCCGCCCTTGCCACTTGCAACTGCGATAATGTGCTTTACGCCGGGAATTTCGGTTGGGGTTGGCGCTGGTTTACTTGCGGGTTTTTGGTGTGTTTTTTCTGTGCTGTTTTGTGCCTTTTTTGTGCCAGACATCACGACATTTGCAATCGTTACTCCAGGCACGCTTGCTGCTACTTCTTCGACGGTGGTACGGAGCTCACTTGCACCCTCAGGTACATTGTCGGCAAAATCGAGCACAATACCTACTTGTGTGCCATCAACAATAACCGCGCTCACGGCTCCCGATGTTACAATGTCTTGTTGCTGACCAGCAGGCAAAATGCTGCTTAGGGCTTCCAAAATCGACTGTTTTGTAACTTCAGACATAAAAATACACCTTTTTCGCAGGAAATTTTGCGACTTTCATTGCAGCAGCGCGGTGCCTACCATATATACCATAGCATGACACGGCCTTTCTATTCAGAGAGGCATATAGGGTCGATAGTATCGATTGCCAACCGGGAGACAATTATGCCTTGGCAAAATAACGGCGGTGATAAACCCAATCCGTGGGGGAATGGGCCTAAACGCGGCGGTGGAAGTGGTGGAGGGGAGCCCCCTCATATTGATGAGTTTATTAAGAAAAGCCAAGAACAGCTAAGACAAGCTCTGCCTGGCGGTGGAAGCGGCGCGGGTTTGATTTTGTTAATAGCAATCTGCCTTTGGTTGGTTAGCGGTTTTTACCGTGTGGAACCAAACGAACAAGGTGTTGTTCTTCAGTTCGGGGAACGTACAGAGTTGGCCGGACCGGGTCTTCACTGGCATTTGCCGTACCCGGTTGAAACTGTGGAAGTGCGCGGTGTTACTGATGAGAAGACAATCTCAATCGGTAGTCGCACAACAAATACACGGCGTGCCGAACGCCAAACATTGGCGTCGCTAGACGAAAGCTTGATGCTAACCCAAGATGAAAACATTGTGGATGTGCGTTTCAATGTGGTTTGGCGTATCAAAGATCTTGGTGATTATCTGTTCCAACTGCAGGATCCTGAAGGCACAATTAAATCTGTTGCCGAAAGTGTAATGCGGGAACTTGTTGGCCAAAACCAGATAACTCCAATCATCACAAAGCTTCGTGACGTACTAGGGGAGATGGCTTTACAGCGCATTCAGAACACGCTTGATGAATATCAATCTGGCATTACAGTTCTTCGCGTTCAGATCATTGAATCTGAGGCACCTGCTGAAGTTAAAGACGCCTTTCTGGATGTACAGCGTGCGGAAGCAGACCAACAGCGGTCTCGCAATGAAGCAGCACGCTATGCAAATGAGGTGGTACCAAAGGCTCAAGGTGAAGCAGAAACAATAATTCAGCAAGCTGAGGCTTACCGTGCGCAAACTGTTGCGCGCGCTGAGGGTGATGCTGCGCGTTTCTTGTCAGTATATAACGAATATGTTGGTGCTAAAGATGTGACAAGAAAACGCATTTACCTTGAAACAATGGAAGAGATTCTCTCTGGTATGGATAAGATCATTGTTGATGGTAAAAATGGTTCAGGTGTTGTGCCTTATTTACCGCTCAATGAGCTTAAGAAGAAAAGCGGGGAGCAATAGGTCATGAATAGTAAACTTTTAGCTACTCTGATAACACTGGCTATTGCGGTGTTCGTAGGTTTGTCTAGTTTGTTTGTGGTGAGTGAGCGTGAGCAAGCACTGGTCGTACAATTTGGTGAACCAAAGCGAACAGTGATTACCCCAGGCTTGCATGTGAAGCTGCCTTTCTTTGAGCAGGTGATCTATTTGGAAAAGCGCGTTTTAAGTCTCGACTTGCGCCCTCAAGAACTTCTTGCATCAGACCAACGCCGGATTGTTGTTGATAGTTTTGCTCGGTATAAGATTGTAGATCCACTGAAAAGGTACCAAGCAGCGGCTAACGACACTATTGCAAATGATCTTCTTTCACAGATCATGGATAATACTGTTCGTAACGTTCTCGCGAAACAACCAATGAACAATATTGTTTCTGGAGAGCGGGCGAGCCTGATGGCAGAAATCGGTCGTATTACAAATGAACGCGCTGCTTCAATAGGGTTAGAGGTTATTGACGTGCGTCTTAAGCGTGTTGATTTACCAGCACAGAATAGCCAAGCCATTTTCCAGCGCATGGAAACGGAGCGCCAGCAGGAAGCTGCAGAAAAACGTGCCGTAGGTCGTCGGGATGCAATTAAAATTCGTGCGGACGCTGATCGTCAATCTGCGGTTATTGTTGCAGATGCAGGAAAGCAGTCTCAGATTATTCGCGGTGAGGCCGATGGCCGTGCAGTGAAGATTTTTGCGGAAGCGTTTGGAAGGGACCAAGAGTTTTTCGAATTTTACCGGACAATGGAAGCTTATCGCAAATCGCTTGGTCAAGATGATACGCGACTAATCCTTTCACCAGATAGTGAATTCTTTAAGCTCTTTGTGAATTCAGGTTCGGAAAAGAAGTAGCGTATAACTTCAGAAAACTGTATGAACCGGCCTTATATTCTATTGAGAAATAGGATGGGCCGGTTCAAAAGTGATAAGGCCCTAGCTATTAGGGAACGGAGCAATAACGGTATTAAGCGGTACGGTGTGTGTCGTTTATCGCAGCCAGACCACTCTTTGTCGCAAGCATAAGAGGATTGGCTTGACGGTGGCCGTAATTGATGGTGCGATGATTTTACAGATTTGATGCGTATAGGGCAGAGGCGCAAAATCGGTGTTAGTACCAAAATAAAGAAGGAGTATGTGCGTGAGCACTTATCTTACAAAAACAATCGACAGAAGAGACAGTACAAGGCCTTTGAAAGCTTTGATGGTGGCTTTGCTTATTACTGCGATGGCAATGGTATCACTGGATCCTGTTGCGGCACGTGGTGCACCAGAAAGCTTTGCTGACCTTGTTGAAGTATTACAGCCTGCTGTAGTGAATATTTCAACAGTGCAACGTATTGAGCCTCAACAGCGCCAACAACGTGGTGGGCGTCAAGTTCCTGAAGGATTGCCGTTTGGTGATTTCTTTGACCAGTTCCGTGACCGGTTCCAAGAAGATGACGAGCCTCGCACTGCGCGTTCGCTTGGCTCAGGCTTTATTATTGATGCATCTGGTATTGTGATCACCAACAATCATGTGATTGAAGAAGCTGACGAGATTAGCGTAATCCTGCAGGACGGTGAAGAGTTTGAGGCAACCGTAATTGGCCGTGATGAATTGGCAGATGTTGCGGTGCTACAAATTAAACACGAAAATGGTTCTGATTTCCCTTTCGTGAAATGGGGTGATAGTGACGCTGAACGCATCGGCGACTGGGTTGTAACTATCGGTAACCCGTTCGGCCTTGGTGGGTCTGTTACAGCAGGCATTATTTCAGCTCGTAATCGTTCGATTAATCGTGGTGACGTGGAATTCATTCAGTCGGATGCTCCTATCAACCGCGGTAACTCTGGTGGCCCAATGTTTAATATGGCTGGTGAAGTGATTGGCGTGAATACAGCTATTTTCTCACCGTCTGGCGGCAATGTTGGAATTGGTTTTGCCATTCCCTCGAATGATGCTCGTCGTATTGTTCGTGAACTCCAGGAACACGGTAAAGTGCGCCGCGGGTGGCTTGGTGTGGGCATTCAACCTCTGACAAAAGAGATTGCTGAATCGCTTGGTATCGAGCTTAAAAGAGGCGCGATGATTACTCGGGTAGAACCCGGTAGCCCAGCCTCTGAGGGCGGTGTTGAAGTTGGCGACATTATATTCCGCTGGGATGGTAAAGAGGTTACAGATTCTAACTCTCTTAGTCGTTTAGTTAAGCGCACTGAAATTGGTCAGCCAGTGGATGTTCAGGTTCTTCGCGAAGGCAAGGCTGTAACACTTCAGGTTAAAACTGGCGAGCTGGTGAACCCTGAAGGGTCAAACGAAGCTAGCGAAGATAACGGCGGTGAGCAAGAAGATCGCGGTGGTAGCGAATTGGTAGAAGGCATGGAACTGTCTCCTATGAATGACGAAAACCGCAATAGGTATCGGATTGCTGATGATGTAGAGGGTGTTGTTATCACTCGTGTCGCACGCCGAAGCCCAG
>CAXBKT010000229.1:0-4255 GCA_963976155.1 uncultured Kordiimonadaceae bacterium
TCGTGTGGTGGGGATTTTTTACTTGTAGTGTGGTGTCGGTGAATGAACACACCGGTTCGGCCAGAGGAGCTACAGCGCAGATCCGGCGGCAACGTGAGGATGCGTAGCACCGCAAACGGTAAATCCTACAGAGAAACCAATAAACAACCTCGGTGCCCGTTAGGGCGTCGGGGCTTTTAGCTTTGTTGGCTGGGACTAGGCCGAGATGCCGCGCAAGACGTGCCGTTAGGCGCGGATTACTGGCGCGCGGTCAAATTTGCTAATGTATATTGGAGGGCCTGATTTTTGGGGCGCACTAGAATATTTGCGGTGTAATTGCGGAGAGCCATGGTTACCGGTTTTCTTGCTCCGGGGGCCACATAATGAATTGGCAATTGCTCAACGTAAAGCTCATAACTTTCTATGTTTTGAAAAGCGTTTGAGTGAATATAGGATAGGTCGATATATTGTTTTTGGCCCGGCTTTATCATGATTTGAGCCGGGAATATTTTAAGTTTTATAGGCTGATTGGTAAGGTCTGCTTGTTGTATGCCGGAAGGCTTGGTGAAAAGCTCTAATACTATTGTGGTCGTACTGTTGTTTTGAAGTATGAGATTCAGGTCGCTGGACCAGCCATAGGCGACCTTTTTATTTTCTGGTCCAAAAAAATAGTCCGTTGCCAACACATTTTGTGAACAGAGCGTCAGGGCAAGAACGCATACTGATATTAATTTTGTTACCTTCATTTTTCAACTTCATGTGGTTGTTGTTAAAGAAGGTTTTGCAAGTATCGTTCCTTAAAAAATGTAACTAACTTACTGATAAATAAAGATTTAATTTTACCCTCACTAAATGTGAATTTGCATATTTTAACTATCTTTTCAGGATGCTACGCGAGCTTTGCAATTTGCAAATTTTTAATCTCAGCAAGCGCTTCTTGAATGTTGCTCTGCAGGGAAATGCGAACCTTTTGGGAGTTATATGGACCGCCTTCTGATAGAAGTTTGCTACATTTTCCTGCTTGGTCAGATAGTGCCTGAAGGCCATATAATGCCGCACTACCTTTCAGTTGATGGACAAGGGACCGAAGCATTTTATACCCTATTTGGGTATCCAGTTTTGCCACTAGGTCTTCCAGATAATTGGCGTAGTTTCGAGTTAGTTCACTTGAACTTTCCATCGTATCAATAGGGCTTGAATGATGAATGACGATGTCTCGTTGATATAGGCGGTCGGATATGGCTTCCTTGAGTTTGGAGATATCGAAAGGCTTTTCAAAAAACAGCTCAGCACCTGCGGCATAGGCTTTCGCGATGTTTTCCTTTGAGCCGTCGGCGCTCATGGCAATCCGTGTCGGCTGATGGTTGTTAGCAGATGCTTTTGATAAAAGCGTCGTACCATCCAAATCGGGCAAGTTAAGATCAACAAGCAATAGTTCAAAAGGAAATTCGGAGGCTGCAGCTGCCTCAAATTCCAACACGGCATGTTCAGTGCATTCCGCGACCGTGACGTTGGCGCCTTCCATTTTTAGATTTACTTGTAGATAGAGAGAGATACTAGGTGTATCTTCAACGACCAAAATACGTTTTCCGATCATGCACATGGTTAGCGCCTTTCTTCCATAGCCATTTTTTTGTTCCACTGAGATAAGAGACCACTGATACTGCCAAGCGTTTCTATCAGTGAGGGCTTTTCGCCCTGAACTGTAACAACTGGAGTTTGGATGTAATTCTCAATCAAACACATCAGGGTATCGACTTCACTGATCTGACTTTTGTCGAAAACGCCTGCGGCGTGGCAATTGACCAAACGCTTCAAAAGGTTAAACTCCAACGTACCCGAGAGGATAACAACGAGGCTGTTTGGCGACGTTGTGCGGACCTCTTCCGCGAGCTTGGCACCGCATTTTTCACCACCAAAGTCATTATCGAGAATATATATATCATAGCCATGAAGGATGCTTTTTTGCTCTGATGAGCTCACCATTAGTTCCGGGAAACGAGATTTGAGTTTTAGCGCCAGCATGCCTGAGTAATGGGGGTCATCATCCAAGATAAGTAATTTATGCAGCTTGTTCATTGCTTTCTCCTGTTTCAATTACATCAATATCGTGTTGAGCGCTGAGCCCTGGGTCGTCAGCCCTTGCGTTTACAAAAATGGGCCTTAGGTTTTCGCTCCTGGCGATAAGCCGCTGTGTAGCCCGCGAGCAATCACCGGGTGCGATAAATACTGTTTGAATGTGAGAAAGGCTGGGCATAAGCCTCGCTGAAAAGTGCCGTTCAGCAACACCGCTATAAAGCAGGATTAGGTCGTACCGGCCTTGGAATTTCTGTAGCCAGTCTCTTGCCTTTTGCAGCGTGTAACCGCGACAGGAATTTTGCTGGCCAAACGGTATATAGTGGTATGCTCCCGTGTCATATGCGGTGCATTCTTTTTTGCTGTTGATTTGCTCTATGAAGCCAGGATGATCTGAAATGCCTTCTTCGGAAGCACATACAAGAAGTGTGCGCATGCCAAGTTTACGCGCGGCTGTAGCTAAGGATGAGAGGGGTAGATCGATTGCATCGTTGATGCGTGTAATACTGATAATTGTTGCGCGGCCATTTTGCCAGCGGCCATCTAATTGATACTCTGCAAGTAAAGCAGTGAGACGTTCTTGTGAAAGTGGTTCGCCTAGTACTTGGGCCTCCATTCCTGGAGGCAATAAGCTAGCAAGGTCATCACTGTATCGTAGTTCCCCGTTCAGTTGACGGCGTATAACAATAATCACAGCGCCTAGCATGCAGCCAAACACTAAGCCAAGAAGGGCGAACTGCTTCCGCTTGTCGCTAACGGGTGTATTGGGGGCACTAGCTCTCGATAATATTTCAACCGTGCCCGGTAAACTGTTTCTGCTTTCTAAACGCACCTGATCAAGAATGCGTCTGGTTTCTGCAAGCATGCCAGAGACTTGGGCCTTTTCCTCGTTCAGTCTTTTAAGGTCAATAAGCTTGCCGTTAAGAACAATAGCCGCTTTAGAAAGCTCCGTTCGCCTTGATATAAGCTTTCTTTTTAAGGCATGTAACTCAGCGAGTGACTGAGATTTCGCAGCGCCATCGCCCCCCGTAATTGCGCCGGTTTTTCCAAGCGTTGCAATGAGACGGCGGCGGCTTTCAATAGCAAGGTCAATCACACCGAGGGAGGCCGTTAACGTTTCCACTTTTGGGTGTTCCGGTTGATAGCGCAGCAGCAGTTTTTCTAACTCTGCTGCCCGTTTGGCGCGCTCGAAAACCATGTCAGCCATTGCGCGGTCTAGCAACGTAGCACGCTTGATTTCCATATCGCCTGTATCAGCATCTAGTGCGCCGTCAGACGTTTCCATTTCGAGTAATGTATTGGTTAGTTCGTCAATTCGGCGGTCAAGTTCCTCAAGCTGCGTTACCTTGGTGAGGTGGGCCTTTGCAAGGGAAGATGCGTCATACTCCTCGCCAACTGCTAGTAATTGTTCGCCTAGTATTTGCTGCTTAGTAACAAGTTCGCCCACACGCACTTCTAGTTCGCGTGCACGTAGTGTTTGTCGGGAGCCTGATTGCTCCATATGGAGCTCACCGTAGCTGGCAAGAAGCGCGTTGACCGATTGTTGGGCAAGAGCAGGCGATCCGCTTTTGGACCTTACAGAAATTAGACCTTTGAGCTTTTGGATAGTGACAGCGTCCGCATAGTCTTTAGCACTTGGACGCACAGGCACACTTCCTTGGCTGTCCAGCTTGTCTAGCAATATCTTATAGGCCTTTTCGATGACTTTCTGACTTTGCAGGTAGGTAACCTCGGCTGAGACAAACGCATCATAAAGGCGTAGACGGCTATCATCGCTATCTGCATAGAGAATTTTGGGCTCTTTTGCGATTACGCGTACCAACCCTTCACTTTCATAAATCGGCTTGGCAACAGAGAAAGCGAGAAGTGCAAATGCAAGGCCAAGACCTAAGGCCAGAATTATTGTTAAACGCCACTGGCCCCGGAAAATCCTGGCAAGCGTCATAAGTGGATTAACAGGCTGTTGTTCTGCTTCCTCCACGAAGTCACGCACTTGCCATAGATCATCGCCGCCAAGCGTTTCACCGTTATTTTCTGGGCCAGTCGTCATTATCTACTGCCCCTTAGGTACTGCTATGCGCGTGCTTTGGTCGCTTTCCCATGTTGGGGCGCGACCCACATTCAATTGATTTCTGAGGTGCGCGAGTACCGCGGTCAGACCAAAAACAAATGCGCCCATCCAGTATTTCGGCTGACTTAC
>CAXBKT010000230.1:0-4087 GCA_963976155.1 uncultured Kordiimonadaceae bacterium
CTGTTCTTCAAACAGTGTACCATACATTAATGTACCGGTCGCGACAGCTGTACCGGTCAGTAATGTTGAGATAACTAAAGACTTATTGCTTGAAAACATTATCGTTTCTCGCTCCGTTTCACCTAAAAACTAAAACACCTAATACTATAGTGTATTGTTCAAAAACGCTAGCTCTTCTTATTATATGAACTAATCGCACTTGATTGTTGTGCTATTTCACAGGCATATATTGTGCCATAAATTTATTAACCAAAATATTATCCTCCGATATCAACCTATTAGGTAGTAATTTGATGACGTCCCCCTTTGATGATTTACGCCTTGTTCTTGCTCAGTTGCCTGAGGGAGACACGTGTGCGGCAAAAAAAATATGTGCGAATGATGAAAACATCATGGTGGATAATGGTGATGGGTTGCACGGTCTAAAATGTTGGTTAGGTGTATGGCAAGGAACGGAGAGCCCTTCAGTCGAAGAGGCGCATATTTGTGTTTTGGCGTCTTGCTATGCGGGATATGATAACGAAAGTGTAAAAACGTTTATTGGTGACGCTTCTCGTGGCAGGGCTCCGGTGAATAGACTTTGTGTTGATCGTGGTGTTGGGTTGCGTGTGCTGGAATTAGCACCCGACATCCCTTATGATATTAATGCACCTTGGGGACAGGCGGATTGTATGGCGGCTGTCGCATTCGGTATGGAGGCGACTGCTGCGGGTGGCCATTTGTTGGCGCTCTCAGAGATGGCGCCAGGAAATCTTGTTTCTGCGCTCGCTATTGTCGTGTCATTAGAGGCCGGTGATCCTGTGGATGTTTTGAAGCGGTATGAGGAGCAGGTGTCTGTAAGTGATGAGACTATGCATAAGGTTCTCACAGAGCTCCGGGATTTATTTATAGGTAAGGTAAATGTCTCAAAGGATCCGTTGGAAATTCTAAGGATATATGGGGGGCGTGAGGTAGCGGCTAGCGTTGGTGCAATTATTGCTGCACGGAGTCGGCGTTTGCCGGTGATAATCGATGGATGGTCAGCTTTGGCCGCGGTGGTTCTGTTGGAGGCGGAAAGCCCTGGCGCTACAGAACATGTGCAAGTTGCATCATATGTTGATGCTTTGGCTGAATATGTGGCTTGTGGTGCGAATAAAAGGGCACTCCTTGGTTTTCCTGTCCAATCTGGCGCAGGCTGCGGGAATGCAATTTCTGTTGGGCTTTTGAAGGCAGCATGTGATTTGTGACTTGCCTTCGTTGTGTAGCTGTATGAATTCCTTTCTCTAACAATGACTTGCGCATTGGTGTTTAGCCATTTACGGTGAAACTACGAGGGGGATTGGCTTAAGCTATTATTAAGGGACGCGTTAGCAGATGGTGCGCATCTTCCGGCATTATGTTTCACCGATTAAATTAACACTGGCATTGGTAGATTTTGTGGTCTTGTTGGCTGCGGTTTATTTTGCAGAGTGGTTACGCTATGCCATGGCAGATTTGACACCTGACTATGATGCTCAATCCAATATTGCCAAGATACTATTGCCGGTTCTTGGGATTCCTATTTTGTTGGGTGTTGGTGGTTACCAATCCGATGCCCTCAGAGATTCTCGTGTTTTCTTCATTCGCCTTTTGACCGCAGCGCTAGGGACTAGTGTTCTAGTGTCAGCGCTATTGTATTTTTTGCCTATGTTGCCCCTGTGGCGGTCAATTTTAGTGTTGACGATACTTGTGGGTGGTTTGTCACTATTTGTGGTGCATTGGGGCTTTCTGCATTTCTCAGATTACAGTTTTTTGAGTAGGCGGGTAATTGTCTTGGGGGCTGGGCAATCCGGTCAAGAGTTGGTTACTTTTGCTAAACAAGCGCCGGAGGCTGGGCTTGATATTGTTAAGTCTGTTGCTTTACCCGGGGAGACGATTGTCGTTGAAGGGGCCGTTTCGCTTGCGGATATTTCAGCTTTTGACAGGTTCGCTGAAGAAAATGAAGCCGAATTGATTTTGATCGCGGATGGAAATCTCACTAATTTACCAATTGAAGATTTGATTGCCTGTAAACTTGCTGGGGTGGAGGTGAAAGACAGATTGTCTTTTTACGAGCAAGTGCGAGGGTATGTTGATTTGACCTCGGTACAGGCTGAGTGGATTATATTTTCTGATGGCTTTAAGGGGGGGAGCGGCTGGGAGCGTGTGGCAAAAAGGTTGTCAGATATTTGTATTAGTGCCGCTGTCTTGATGTTGGCTTTACCTCTCATGATTTTGGCTGGTATGGCTGTTTTCCTTACAAGCAAGGGGCCTGTTTTTTACAGACAAGAACGTGTCGGTCGTAATGGTGCTTCTTTTGGTTTGCTTAAGTTTCGTAGTATGAAAGTGGATGCTGAGAAAGAAGGGCAGCCTGAATGGGCTAAAGAAAATGATCCGCGTGTCACTTTGGTTGGTGCTTTTTTAAGACGTACACGGGTTGATGAGTTGCCTCAGGTAATAAATGTTTTACGCGGTGATATGAGCTTTGTAGGGCCAAGGCCTGAGCGACCTTTCTTTGTGTCACAACTCGAAAAAGATATTCAATTTTACCGGGAACGGCATTGTCTGAAACCGGGTATTACAGGTTGGGCGCAGATACAATACCCCTATGGAGCATCGTTGGAAGATAGTCGAAGAAAGTTGGAATACGACTTATATTATATAAAGAATTATTCAATATTTTTAGATTTGCTTATAGTGTTGCAAACTATACGTGTGTTAATTTTCCCGGTGGGTGTTCGGTAGCTACTTTTAATTGCGAGGTGTTTTTAAGCATTATGGGCAAATCCTATAATAACCTTCTTTCATTATCAAAGGTTGCAATACTAACTGCGGGTTTTGCCATATGGAGCGGCGTGCCATTGAGCGCTCAGGCCCCTCAATTGGATAGTGCCAGATCTGCAATTGCGGCAAAAAATTACAGAGAAGCGATTGAACAACTCAATGACCTTCGTTTGGAGGGCGGTGCAGCGGTTGAGCAGTATTTATTGCTGGCTGATGCGTTGCTACAAACGGGGGCGGGAATATCTGCGGAAGCGGCAATAGAGCGCGCGCGTAGGCTTGGTGCGGATTACGCCCAAACGGTTGTGCCCTACGCTAAAGCTTTGCTTATACAAGGTAAATATGGCGCGGCCCTTAGTGCACTTCAGGGGGCAACAATCCCCTCCGGCATGCAGAGAGACGCCTATATCATTTCTGGCGATGCAAACTTTGCTCAGGGGCGTCTTGATGTGGCATCAAGAGATTATCAGTCCGCCCGACAATTAGACCCAAATGATTTTCAGGCGTATCTCGGGTTAGCACGGCTGGAACTTCGAGCAGGCGATTTAGAGAGCGCAAGAGTCTTAACAGAAGAGGCTCTTTCTTGCGCATCAGACAATACAATGGTGCATTATACGTTGGGTCTAATTTCGCGGTATCTTGGGGATACAACTAAAGCAGAAATGCATTTTGTTGAGGCAGTGAAATTATATAGCGCCAACATCATGGCGAATATTGAATTGGCGAGTTTGCGCATAAATCAGAACCGTTTGGAGGAAGCCGAACGACACTTAGATATTGTTTATAGTGCATCGCCTAATCAGCGTATGGCGCTTTATCTCTCGGGTGTGATTTTGGCAACAAAAGGCCAATTTGAAGAGGCTGCGACGCTTCTTAATCGGGCTAGGCCAGTTACTGATCAATATCTACCAGCGGTATATGTGCGAGGTATGGTTGCATATCAAATTGGTAACCACGCGATTGCGCGCGAGGCGCTTGAAAAGGTTCTGGCGACACGGCCATCAAATGTTGCAGCTCGTTTGGCGTTAGCGAGTACATACACGCAGCAGGATCAGCCGGTGTCAGCGCTTCGGCTACTTGGTCCGTTATTAAAGGCAGAATCTGTTGATGTGAATACATTAATGATTGCGGCTACCGCAGCGGTGAAGTCTGGTGACGCAACCCAAGCTGAAGACTATTATGCGCAAGCTGCAGAGTTAAAGAAGCAAGGCGCAGTTGGGGGGCTGGACGGGCTTAATACAAGGCTGGCCCTTGCACAGTATGCCGTTGGAGATACTGAAAAGGCCTTGGCAACGTTAAATACAGTAAC
>CAXBKT010000231.1:0-4074 GCA_963976155.1 uncultured Kordiimonadaceae bacterium
CACCAACTAAAAAAACTGTGATTGCCCACCGGGTTGGTACAGCCTTTGGAGTGATGTTTGTTATGGCATTAATCAGCGCACATTACGGGCAACACACACCAGAGGTAACACCACTTGAAACTCATGGTATGCACCATGATGTTGATATGATTGCAGCTATAGGTCGGCTGATTGCGCCTGTATTGTTATTGATATTTGCGGCAGCCATAGCCTATGGCAAACTCGCCGACGGAAAAATGACTTCTGCTTATAATAGCCTGCAAACCGTCACACCTTGGACACTTGTTATTTGGTTAGCTGCCGCAGTGTTTGCTGTACTCAGCCCCGGTTCACTACCTGTACCAGAGCAAGGTGACATCCTACTTACCATCTGGCTTATCATAACAGCAGCTGTATTGATCCATACTGGGGCACGATCATTTTTCTCAGTGTTAATGCCCAAGTTCGTCTCGCACAAACACCACCATCCCCACCCCTAATTTATTGAGATTTCACAGTTCAAGCCAAGCAATGCCAAGCTTTTTCTTGCACTGCCTAAGCTTTGGCGTTAGCCATGCGGCTACAAGGCGAATACTTTAAACTAATCGCGCCCTCATGTAAGGAACCAGCATGCGGTTTTTAGGCAAAAACATTGTTGTAACAGGTGGCACATCAGGTTTTGGTGAAGCCATCGTTAAGGCCTTCACGCATGAAGGTGGTACAGTATATTTTTGCGGCCTCCTTGACGCGGAAGGCCAACGGGTCGAAGCAGAGACCCAAAATGCAACTGGCCAAGCAATATACCATCACTGCGATGTTAGAGTTGAAAGCAGTGTCGAGGCTTTCATCAACCATGCGGTCGAACAAACTGGCCATCTTGATATTGCTGTGAACAACGCCGGGATCAGCCATGTTGCAGCGCGATTTGCAGAACAAGAGCCCGCAATGGTCGAGGATGTATTTCAGACAAATGTAATGGGTATTTGGTATGCGATGCGCCACGAAATTCCCCATATGTTAAAAAATAATGGTGGGACCATCGTTAACACTGCATCCATCCTTTCCAAGTCAGGTGCTGAATGGATGGCCGCGTACGGCACGAGCAAACATGCCGTTGTCGGCCTCACAAAAAGTGCTGCACTAGATTATGCTGGAGACAATATCCGAATTAATGCTGTTTCGCCGGGGCCAATGCTAACCCCAAGGTTTGAACGTGCTTTGAAGGATATTGGCGGCGACATGAGCAAATTTGCGGGCGGCTTCCCCAAAGGCGGACCGGCGGACCCCAGCGAGGTTGCTAAAACGGTTCTTTACCTAACAAGTGATGAAGCAGGTTATACTACAGGCGCGAATGTGATTGTTGATGGCGGCGCATCAAGCGGCTAACTTAAGTTGCCCCCACTAAGGTAAAATATCTCCACCCCTTGAAAATACTCTTATTATCAGCCAGATACAGTTGATCGCTTCTGTCAGGAGACACCGAAATGAATTTAGTCAGCGATTGGTTTAGAAAAACCTTTGCCGATACACAGGTTGTGCTCCTTATTTTGGTGCTGGTTATCACTGTAGCGCTCGGCACCATCTTTGCCCAAATGTTAGCTCCTGCGATCGCAGCGACCGTAATAGCATTTTTATTAGATGGTCCAATCACTTGGCTGAAACGGCACGGTGCACGACCAGTCATTGCCTTTATTGCAGTGTACCTTGGCTTCCTTATGCTCTCTCTCATAACTGTTCTAGCGATCATTCCGCCGTTAGTGCAGCAAATTGGACAGTTTATTCGCGACACACCAGCTATGGTTGCTAGCGTGCAAGGCGCCCTACTGTCACTTCAAACCAGTTTCCCTGACATCATATCAGAAACTCAGGTACAAAGCTGGTTTGCCCGCCTCGGTAATGAAGTGGCCAATATAGGGCCCAAGCTAGTTCAAATTTCGGTCACAGGCGTAACCGGAGCCATCAGCTATATTGTTTATATGGTTTTAGTACCTGTGATGGTGTTCTTCTTTTTGAAGGATAAAGACATCATTCTTAGCTGGATGGGTTCTTTTCTACCCAAAGACAAAAGTCTTGTAGACCAAGTGTGGGGCGAAATCACCGAGCGCGCAGGGGATTACGCCCGAGGCAAGGTTTATGAAATACTGATTGTTGGTGGCGTATCTTTCTTTACATACCAACTCATGGACCTTCGCTATGCAACGCTTCTATCCGTTGCGACAGGCCTCAGTGTTGTTATCCCGTATTTTGGTGCGGCTGTGGTCACATTTCCTGTGGCGCTTGTTGCCTATTTTCAGTGGGGCATGAGCGGTGAAACATTTGGCGCAATCATGGCCTATCTCATCATTCAAGCACTCGACGGAAATTTACTAGCCCCACTCTTATTCTCCGAAGTTGTGCATTTGCACCCGAATGCAATCATTGTCGCCATTCTGGTTTTTGGCGGTATATGGGGTTTATGGGGGGTTTTCTTTGCTATTCCTCTTGCGACAGTGGCTAATGCTATTATCCGAGCATGGCGTCAGCGCAGTGCAGATAATGGGGCTGGTGCAACGTCCTGATTCAAAATTACTTTTCTTCTGCCCTCTTTTGAGTGTAAATAGGACAGTAAGTAAAAAATGAGGCGACCCTTTTTATGATTCTCGAATCCCGTAGTATCATATTTTCAGATGAAGAGTTATTTCTGGCACTACGCCCTGTAATTGAAGGTCGTGGTATGTCAGCCGACATATCCATCGCAGCAATAAACACTGGCTTGGATGATGAGGGTGAAGTTGCGGTTACAATTGAAGTAACCGACGGCGAGAATATGCTATTTTCCAGTCGTGAACTTGGTGCTGCTGTCCTGAACCACTGTATTGACCAAGGCATCCCCTTACCGCGCGGCTCTTATAAAGAACTCGCGACTCGTGGGGATCATGTAGCTTTGATAGTCCGGATGGAATCTGGCTCAGCAAACTCTGAAATCGATACAGACGAGGAGTAGATACCTACTCCTCGCAGCTCTAGCTCAACCAAGCTTTAAGATTCTTCAGGCAAAAAGTCTGGCACTGACATATAACGTTCACCAGAATCGTAACAAAAGCCGAGAACACTTTTCCCCTTAGGTAATTCAGCAACCTTCGCTGAAATTGCAGCGAGTGTTGCACCTGAGGAAATTCCCATCAAAATGCCCTCTTCGCGCGCGGCCCTGCGTGCCATTTCTTTCGCATCGGCAGGGTCCACCTGCAAAACACCATCGAGCAAATCAGTATTCATAACGTCAGGAACAAATCCTGCGCCAATACCTTGAATAGGGTGTGGGCCGGGCTCACCACCGGATAAAACCGGCGATAAAGTTGGCTCAACAGCAAACACTTGCAAACCGGAAAGTTCAGCCTTCAATACCTCAGCACAACCCGTAATGTGCCCACCTGTACCAACGCCTGTAATCATATAATCAAGGCTATCAAAATCAGCTAGAATCTCTTTTGCGGTTGTTTCACGGTGTATTTTTACGTTTGCTGGGTTTTGAAACTGCTGCGGCATCCAAGCACCCTCTGTTTCTGCAACCAATTCGGCGGCTTTTGCCAGAGCGCCTTTCATACCGAGCTCTTTAGGTGTCAGCACAAACTCAGCACCATATGCGAGCATTGCACGGCGTCGCTCAAGCGACATGCTCTCTGGCATCACGAGAATAAGTCTATATCCTTTAACCGCAGCTACCATTGCAAGACCAATGCCTGTGTTACCAGACGTTGGTTCAATAATAACACCGTCTTTTACAAGAGAGCCATCGGCCTCTGCCGTTTCCACCATAGAAAGTGCAATACGATCTTTAATAGAAGCACCAGGGTTAGCGCGTTCAAGTTTGATCCATACTTCATGATCTGGAAACATTTTGGATAGGCGCACATGCGGTGTGCCGCCGATAGTGTCGAGAATCGACGCAGCTTTCATGGAAATTCCCCTCTAGAATTAAAAGCGCATAGGGCAAATGCCCAACATCTGTATTTATCTGACGGAGCCAGCTTCCTGCCGAGCTCGAATTGATACAATCTCATCATTGTCAGCAGGCTTAAACATAACACGGGACCAAGCAGGCACTGAACGCGTAAT
>CAXBKT010000232.1:0-4055 GCA_963976155.1 uncultured Kordiimonadaceae bacterium
CCAAAAATGCCACGGGGGTCTGACCAACCGAACGCATAGCGTTCGCGGGCCTTATACCGAACATTTCCAGTATCAAAGTCGCCTTCCATGGATGTCCTGACGCTGGTTCTATTGAACCCTTTCAGGCCATTGGGTGCGTCGGTCATAATGAACCAAGCATCCGTATCCGTAAGGAAGTGATTGATGTCGTAACCTTGAGGAAGCATTCCCATGTTCCTGACAGCATTGACGTCGTTGTCTGCGCTGCCGGGTCTTAGGGTAGATTCAAGTAAACGATCAGCCGTGAACTGAAGTTCCTTTGGAACAATCATCCTCAGTCCTTTGACCGCCACCTTGAGGCCACGTTCATCAACGAAAGCTGCAATATCAATAAGGGCCTGTTCCAGGCTGGTCTCATTGAGATCCGCTGCCGTCGAAAGTTCGTTACGGAAAGTACTGCCGCTTACAAGGGGATGATCCGTAGCACAAAGCTCCTTCTCATCACCACCCGTATATGTGCTGGAGAAAGCGTTATTAAGAACCGAAGCGGCTTTAACTTGCTTTGTCTGGCTCATACTACGAGCAAGGGCCTTTGTATACCGGCCTGCAAGCCGATCATAAAGGTTATCCTCTATAGCTTCTTCCGTAATGGAGAAAGCTAAGGCAATTGTTTCCATAGTGTAACGAGCCGTGTACGCTTCTTGTGCGTCATCAAAAGATACCGCAGTGCCTTCAGATTTAGTTGGTGCCGATCCAAAACCGGATAGCATAACTTCTTCTTCAAATGCACGGTCAGAACTTTCCATCGAAAAGATCTGTTCATGCTCACGGTCGTACTGGTCATACTCCATTCCGAACAATGCGTTCAGGCCGGGTTCCAACTCTTTTACGAGTTGTGCTCTACTAATAGCCATTTCTCAACCCTCCTATACGCCAGTGGTTGAAGGAGTACCAGCCGCAATAGCACCATTGTTACTATTGAAGTGGTTATTCAACCTTACAATCGCACCGATACCCGCCGCCGAGAAGTCCTCGTTCAGCGCGTCCTCTACCCAACCCATAACTCTCATCTGGAGGGCAGCGGTAGTTGCAATTGTACTAATTGCCAACCGACCAAGAGAAAGACCAGTAGCGTCTGTCCCTGTGATAGCGGTTGAGAAATTGGCGTTAGCAAAAACTCCGGCACGAGCCGTAGCCTTACTAGTCCACGAAGCATCCGTTGCAATTACATACAATTGCATCGGGTCATCGTTTACATACGCCTTAACTGGGTGGTTACTGTTTGCACCAGAACCAGGCCAGTAATTGCTCCACGTAGGTTTTCCAGTGGTACTCGAAACGTACTCACAACCTTGAAAGACACCTAGCAAACCAACTGTGCCACCGGCGGCTGCGCCGGGGACGTCTATATAGCCGGTAGAAAGCGGTATCACGGGCTCACCGTGATAAAACTTGCTAGTATTGCCGTTCGCAATCTCATACATCGAGTAGTTGGACATACCTGTGGAATTGGCCGCGCCGCCCATCTTATTGAGCGGACGAAGGCCAAAGCTTCCATTGGTATTAGCCATTTCTTGCTCCTTAAAGCAAAAGGTTTAAAACAATAAGTCCTATGTCTTAGGACCTCCGAATGTAACACGCGACTGGCGCTCAGGTTTCTGAATCGCCATCGAATGATGCTGGTTCTCTTTAAACAAATCGTTGTCAACCGCTTGCATAGCATCGGCATTCATCTTGTCGAAGTATTCTTTGCGCTCTTCAACGATCTCTATTGGTATACGAGCCAGCAACAATCCTCCAACGCCAAAGACACCTTCGTGTCGGCCACCCTCTATAGTAGGAGCTTCAAAGTCTGGATACTCTTCCTTCCGAACTAACTCCCAGCCCTCACGCATTCGAGCAGAGATGTTCTTTCGGTCGTCAAAGCCCCGAACTTCGGAACGGATCCACCGGTGAGTGAAGCCTTGCGGCGCTTGAGGTGCGTCCAAAAGGGACGGGGGTCTCCAAGGCTTTCGAGCGGTCTTGTTTGCTCGTGTCTCAGAGGCGCGAGGAGTGCGATCAATATTCTCTTCAGTCATTTGTCTACCCTAGCGTTTGTACTTCGCGTACTCATTAAGAGGAACTCCAAGCTTTCCAGCAATTGTGACTTCACTTGGAGACAGTCTTACTGTTTTGCGCCCAGCACCGCTGGAGCGAGTTGCAGAAGCAACCGCCTGTTGAGGACGGCGACTTTCCGAAACAGGAACCTGCACCCCACCATTAAACTTGTGAGGAAAAGCTTCCCGTATTCTTTTATCAACTTCATCGTAGTACTCAGGACTTTCAGTGTCAAAGTTTTCTTCTTCAACCAAACCTTTATGAATTCCAAAGGCTGCAAAAGTCATTGCTTCGTCTTCGCCAAACCATTCGTTACGAGAGGCCCAATCTTCTGCTTTGGGGTCTGGTCTAACTGGAGCCTGTTGCTGTTGTTGGGCCGTAACCTGTTGTTGGGCCGTAACCTGTTGCTGTTGCTGCTGGGCATAAGCCGCTGACTGCGCTTGTTGTAACTTAGCGGCCTTGACGCGCTCTTCTTCTATCGCCAGTTGAGCCATCTTTTTATTAAGCTCAACCTGAGCAGCCGTGTCGCTGGTCGCTATAGCCGTCTCCAGGTCTTTCTGCAATGCTTCTGACTGCGTTGCAACGCGGTCGCCGTATTCTGCGACATAACCTTGGTCAAGGCTTTGAACTCTATTTTTAAGTTCTTGGTTTTCCGCCTGAATATTTCGCGCATAACTAACAGCGGCTTCTTGTTGACGTTCAGCCTCACGAGCCTTCTTAGTAAGCTTGTCGATACGTCTTTTAACCTTTTTACTATAGTCCTCGTGCTCTGTTTCAGCGTGAACCTCCTGATCTTCAGAAATCTCTTCCTGCGCCTCTACGTCTACAGAGACTGATTGACCCTCAGAGGGAAGATCAACAGTTAGCTCATCTTGTTCAGGCATGGCTTTTCTCCATGTTAAAAGTGCAGGATGTCTTCGGGATCCTGTATAACCGCTATGACTTCATCGTCATTTAGAATGCGGACCTCTCCGCCATCTATCTTAAACCGGGCTCCCGCATACCGCCCAAAAATTATCCAGTCCTTCTCCTTGCACCACGGGCCTCCTGGAAACTTCACTTTGTCTTCATAAGCAAGACTGCCCACCTTTAAGACGTATCCACAAACAGTAGCTACCGACTCACGGTCAACTACGGCGTCAGGAAGAAAAACACCCCCCTCTGTCTTACCTTTTCCCTTGTAAGGAAGGATAAGAAGACGCCAACCAGTAGGTTCAGGCAACCTTGAAAGGGAATCTGTATCAAGTTTGCTAGGGTCAAGTACCTTTTCTTCAGGTTCTACATAAGCTTGTTTTATAGAAACAAGATTATCTTCCATATCTTTAACAAGCTCAGACTTATCAGCCATTAATCCGCCTTTTCCAAGATTTCTCTCAACTCTTGTCCTATATACTCTAAAGATTCGACGTTGCCAACTAATTGTCTATATTCTTCGATATCTTTAACCGTGCCGCCTACCATCATTTCAACGATACGGTCTTTTCGCTCCTGAATAGACTTCAAGAGGTGCTCTGCGAGGTAAATTCCATCCATTTAAACAACCCGGAGATTTTTACGATTACGTGGCATCACTTCTTCTCACTTTTTTCCTGCGGTGGTTGTGGAGCTACCGCTTTCTCATAGTAAATAATAATCTGTTTTTGCTGCTCAATATACCGCTTTATTTCTGCCATATTAAGAGCGAGTGTTTCGTAATCTCTGACACTGATTGCATAAAACAGGAAGCTACCATTTTGTTTTGTGTATCGTTTCTTAAATTCAGCGAAGTTTTGATCTGTGACAACGAACCAAGTAAGATTATTCAAATCAAGTTGGCGTGGCCTGTTCTGCGTAGGAATTACGCGATCCACTTCAACCGTTTTGACTTCAATACGCTTTAACGCATCCCAACCGCTGCAACTACTCAGTGACAGGGATAGCAGTAATGCGCTTAAAACTTTCAAATAATTTTTTTGTACCACGGTTTATCTTCTGTTCTA
>CAXBKT010000233.1:0-4042 GCA_963976155.1 uncultured Kordiimonadaceae bacterium
CGCCCCCCATAATAATCATAAGCCCTGTACCAAAGTCAGGTTGCCTAACAACTAATGCTGCCGGAATCATAATAATCAAAAGCGGTGTAATAATTGATGTGACACGCCGGGCTTGTTCATATGTGCGCGCGTGATAATAACGAGCCAGCGCCATGACAACGGCAATTTTCATCAGCTCAGAGGGTTGAAGGCGCATTACACCAATATCCAGCCAGCGCTGGCCGCCCATTCCTATGGTGCCAGCCACCTCAACAAAACCTAGCAACAGCAACCCTGCCACCCATGCAGGATAGGCAAGCGCCATCCAATAGCGAATATCTGTTACTGCGATGATTAGCATCAACACCAAGGCGGCACCAAAACGCATAGCATGTCGGGATGCCCAAGGTTCCCACTGAATAAAGCATTATAACTCCAGCCCCGCCGATAAGCATTGTGGCGATCACAATGCTCCAATTCAGCCCCCGAAGTCGCTGGAATATACTTTTGTCAACTCGGCGAGGACCAAACATTCGAGCGTTACCCATTATGCCTCTCCCTCAGTTATTGAAGACTGGGCGCCTTCTCGCAAGGAACTCTCACTCTCCTGCAAAGCGCGTAACTCCAACGCCTTATCCAAAAGGGCACGCCCAATCGGCGCAGCCGTAGAAGCGCCACCCCCACCATGTTGCACTAGCACAGAAACAGCCACTTCTGGTGCTTCAGAGGGCGCATACCCAACAAACAATGCATGGTCTCGTGAATTCCAAGGCAAAGCCTCGTTCTTAATAACACCTGTCTCACGCTCAGCTGTAGAAATACGGCGAACCTGTGCTGTGCCCGTTTTACCAGCTTGTTTGACGGCATTTTTAGAACGCCTCAAATCATGAGCCGTGCCTCGGCGTTCCATCACCATTTCCATACCTCGGCGTACAGTACGTAGGTGGATTGGGTTTACATCCATGCGTGCAAAGGTCTCTTCCATCACATCAAAGTCACCAAATACATTGTTCTGCACATCGGTTTTAATCAAGTTAGGAATAACTGCATTCCCCGTCGCAACACGCGCCGTCATGACAGCAAGCTGCAAGGGTGTCGCAAGCATAGCACCTTGACCTATGGACACATTAAGTGTCTCTCCCAAATTCCAACGTTGTTGGTGATAATCACGTTTCCAACGTTTATCTGGCACCAACCCTGACTGTTCACCGTCTACACCAAGATCATGTTTTTCACCGAAGCCAAATCGCCGTGCCATATCTGCAATAAGGTCAATATCCAGAAGCTCAGCTATTTCATAAAAATACACATCGCAACTATTGGCAATACCCCCTAACAAATCCTGTTTGCCATGGCCGCCCCGCTTCCAACAGTGGAATGTATGATCCCCGAGACGGTGTTTACCGTTACAATAAAATTCGGTCTCAGGCTTAATAACACCCTGCTCCAACGCCGCCAACGCAACTACCATTTTGATGGTTGAACCCGGCGGATATTGTCCTGCTATACATTTATTCGTCAGTGGTCTACGCGGGTCCCCCAAAAGCCCTTGCCAATTCTCCTGGCTAATGCCGCCCGTAAACTCATTTGGGTCAAAACTTGGTGCAGATGCGAGTGCCAACAGCTCGCCATTTTTAACGTCAATTGCAACTGCTCCGGCAGCTTCTTCTTTAAGCTGCGCTAATGCAAAACGCTGCAAATCTAAATCCAAACTAAGATGTAGCGGCCGCCCTTTGGTGGCATCCTGTCTAGGTGGCAAATCCCGTATTTCCCGCCCGACCGAGTTCACTTCAACGCGGCGAGAGCCTGCCACGCCCCTCAATGTTTCCTCAAATCTACGTTCAATCCCTTGTTTTCCAACCTTAAATCCAGGTAATCGATACAAAGGACTTAGCCCAACATCATCTTCACCCGGGCTAGCTAAATAACCAACAATATGAGCAACTTCACGGCCAGCCGGATAAAAACGAGACAGCCCAGAAATTGTTTCGACGCCTGGTAATTCCGGCATCTCAACATTCACACGGCTAAAGGTTTCCCAGTCAAGCTGGTTCGCAACCGTTACGGGCACAAATTTTCGTTGCTTGCGTATGGTACGCTTTACCCGTGCCAAACGCCGGTCACTTAACTTAACAATCCGCCCTAATTTGTTTAGGGTATCCACCACATCCTGAGCCTGCTCAGGAATAAGAACCACCGCAAAATCCTGACGATTTGTTGCCAACTTCTTATTATTTCGGTCAAAAATTTCACCGCGTTCTGGTGGTGTTAGACGAAGCGAAATACGATTTTTCTCTGCGCGCAATCGATATTGTTCGCCGTTAATAACAGAAAGATAATACAGCCGCCCACCAAGGGCCGTCAGCGCCAACCCTTGCACACCAGCAAGAATGAAAGCCCGGCGGCTGAATGTTTGGTATCTCTGCCCTTCACGCGCCATAAATTGACTTACTCTTAATTCGAGATGCTTCGGCGCAACCTGCCCAAGATAAAGCCAAGCGGCGCATACGAAAAGGCGGTCACGAGCCACTGTAACACAAGCGGTTGTACTGGCCACAGCATACCATTAATGGCCGACATAATCAGCCATGACAAACTATATAAGCCTAAGGACATAACGGAAAACACAACCCAGTGAACGGCCCTATTACGCCCTCTGAAATGCTTAATCTGGTTCACAACAAATAGCCGAGTTAGTAACAATAAAACCATATTAAGGCCAAGTGGCACATGCAGCCATAGGTCCAAGCACAAGCCAATCGCAGCACAAGCACCGTAAGGCATTAAGAGAGGCCGTGCTACAAGCCAATAAAACGCAGAAATCATCGCCAAATGCGGCATTGCAATGTTAGCCACACCACTACCCAGCGGCAACAACATCAATATTGCGAGAAAAAAAGTAACCGCCATTGGCACTAAGCCAACAGGACCACCTTCCGCTATTGCTGACCTGCTTTTGTTCACTGATCTTCCCCATTTTCATCATTAGGAAGAACCACGTCTACATCAGGCAAAGCTTGATAGTTCATGATACGCACATAATCGAGCTGGTTCAAAAGGCCCACTGGCTCCAGCTTAATAATATCTTCTTCAATACTTAAAACCCGTGCGACAGGAAGGTCTGGCGGATATACGCCCCCGTGCCCAGATGCTAAGACGCGGTCACCAACTCGCACATCAGAATCAGGCTGCAAAAATTTTAATCTAAGAAAACTCTCGTTCTGGCCTTCAGCAATTGCGAGATCACCCGAGCGCTCTAGCCTTACCGGTATCCGACTGTTCACATCCGTGACCAGTAATACACGGCTAGTCCAACGACCTGTGTGAAGCACTCTTCCAATAAGACCATTTTCATCAACAACAGGAAGCCCCTTCAGAACACCATCTATACTACCGGCATTTACCAGAACACTTCGCTCAAAAGGACCACCTCCCACACCAATTATGCGTGCCGTAGCAGCGGCAGGAACTTCACGTTTTGGGACTTTTAGAATAAGGCGTAGCTGTTCGTTCTCTCTACTCAACTGCATAGCCGCTTCGCGCCACTGTTTCAGGCGTTCATTCTCACCTCGCAGGTTTTGATTCTCGAGATAAATGTCAGAAACACCCGCAAACCGTTCGAGGCCTGACTGTACAAAGCGAACAGGACGTTCAAGCACATTGAGTAGCGGTGCAACAACGTCGTTTGCAACACCTCTGATTTGCACAGGAACAGCGGCCCCAATCAACTCAAGGAAAAGTAGAAATATAGCAATACCAAGATAGAACCAAAGCCCGCCGCGGCTTCTAAGTGACCGCCGACTGCCTGCGCCATTGCTGGCTAATCCCATTGATTGCACTGTCGGGACCAGCGGTCTTACTCCCCATCGCGGTTCACAGTATCAAGATTCAGTATAGATGATTATTAGTAGCTCTCGGTAAGTACCATCCGCAACATATCATCCTCCAGCACACGGCCTGTACCTAATGCAACGCATGTCAAAGGTTCTTCCGCGACAGTAACCGGCAAGCCTGTTGCCCGGCGAATAACGGTATCAAGGTCTTGCAACATACCGCCGCCCCC
>CAXBKT010000234.1:0-4025 GCA_963976155.1 uncultured Kordiimonadaceae bacterium
GAAAAGACCTGCCCATGTTTTCTTTGGACTAATTTTAGGAGCTAGCTTCGGACCACCGATTCCCTTTCCGGCAAAATATCCACCAATGTCAGTCGCCCAAACAATCAACAAAACCCATAACACTAAGATACCATTGATCTCTCGTAACCACCACAATGCAAGTAGCGGAAATGATACATACGATGAGCCAATTAACCACCAGCCAAGGGACTTCATAGTTGTGTATTTCGTTACGACGGCACCCAAAATAACGATACATAACGGTGCCAGTAAGAGAACGGTTATTTGAGGTTCTACAAATTCAATCACGGAAACACTCGCAACCATTAATGCTGCCAATAACCACCCCCAGTAAGCGCCTCCTGCTGAAGTCAAACTCACCCACTCAGTAGCCATTAAAATGCCGCCTAACATCAAGAGCGCGGCAAACCACCAATCCCCCATATAGACCGCTCCCAAAACCGGGGGCAGCAACAGCAAAGCTGAGACGATACGTTGAAATAAGTTTTTGGATATACCAAGCGGCATGATGATTGCTGCTTCCTACGGCCTTAAGCCGTAACGCCGGTCGCGACCAACATACGCATCGACAGCATCAATAAAATGCTGTTTTGTGAAGTCTGGCCAAAGCGTTTCAATAAACAAAAATTCTGAATAAGCTGCTTGCCAAAGAAGAAAATTGGAAAGTCGTTGCTCACCACTTGTACGAATAATAAGATCAGGATCAGGAATATCGTATGTAAAAAGTGCCTGAGTCACATCTTCTTCAATGATACTATCAGCTGTTCTTTCCCCACGAGCCACCTCTGCCGCGAGTTTCTGTACAGCTGAAACCAACTCATCCCGGCTTCCGTAACTCAAGGCAATGACAAGTGTTAGTTTAGTATTTTGGGCAGTCGCATGTTCAGCTTCTTTGATCTTTTCGACAATATCTGCTGACAGACGATCCCGGCGCCCAATAACCCTTACACGAACACCTTCTTTGTGAAGCGACTTTATCTCTCTTGAGAGGTACATTTTAAGAAGACCCATAAGGTCTTTGACCTCATCAACTGGGCGATTCCAATTTTCACTAGAAAAAGCATAGAGCGTCAAATACTCGACACCAGACGCCATAGCGCCTTCCACAGCCTCACGCACCGCTTCCGCACCCTGACGGTGCCCCTTAGAGCGATTAAGAAGCTTTTTCTTTGCCCACCGACCATTGCCATCCATAATAATGGCGACATGGCGTGGGGGTGGGGGAAGAGTATCTTCCCCTAAAGTTGGGGCATTCAGCGCCATACTCTAAACCTGCATTATTTCTTTTTCTTTAGTGTCTAATGCGCTGTCAATCTGAGCGACGAATTTATCAGTCAGTGACTGAACTTCATCTGCGTACATTTTGTGATCGTCTTCACTGATCAACTTATCTTTTTCCATTTTCTTTAACTGGTCCATACCAGCTTTGCGCACATTACGCACAGAAATGCGAGCACTTTCAGAGTATTTCGCAGCAATCCGCGCAAGCTCTTGACGACGCTCTTCATTAAGCTCTGGAATAGGAATGCGCACTAATTGGCCGTCAAGCATAGGGTTAAGCCCCAAGCCTGAAATCCGAATAGCTTTCTCAACTGCTGGCGCGTTTGCCTTATCCCAAACCTGAACAGAAAGCATGCGCGGCTCTGGCGCAGAGACAGTACCAACTTGATTAAGCGGCATACTAGCGCCGTAAACATCGACTGTCACAGAATCTAACAAGCTTGTTGTAGCACGACCTGTACGTAATCCCGCGAATTCATGCTTAAGGGATTCTACGGCACCGCCCATGCGGCGTTCAATATCGTCTAAATCGATTTCATCGCTCATAATATCTACTCCTCGCCTACTGTTGTGCAGGTTCCACCCCCTTGTAGTACCTTCACTAATTCACCTTCTTCATGAATAGAAAAGACTACAATTGGAATATTGTTTTCACGACTGAGGGAAATTGCAGAAGCATCCATCACCTTGAGATCTTGCTTCAACACATCCATATAACTAAGCGTATCATAACGCACAGCGCCAGGGTCAATCTTCGGGTCAGCAGTATATACGCCGTCAACCTGAGTTCCCTTTAAAAGGGCATCACAATTCATTTCCGCGGCACGAAGTGCTGAAGCAGTATCGGTAGTAAAGAATGGGTTACCAGTCCCCGCCGCAAAAATAACCACGCGGCCTCGCTCAAGATGCCGAATAGCACGACGGCGAATATATGGCTCACTAACAGTCGCCATTGGGATCGCAGACAATACCCGCGTATCTACACCGACCTTCTCAAGCGAGTTTTGCAATGCGAGGGCGTTCATTACTGTGGCCAGCATTCCCATATAGTCAGCGGTTGACCGGTCCAAGCCTTCGGCTGCCCCTTTCAATCCACGGAAAATATTGCCGCCACCAACCACAACACAAACTTCTGTACCAATTTCACGGGCATTTTTAATTTCCCTTGAAACCCGGTCCGCGGTTTCAGGGTCAATCCCATAGTCCCCGCTTCCCATCAGTGCTTCACCTGACAGTTTTAATAGAACACGTTTGTACTTAGGCTTAGATGACATTCCACTTATCTCCCCATCAGCCGACCAAGGCTTGCCGCACCATATCCGCTTAATGCGTATATGGCTAGCTAGTTTACAGGATTATTTTTAGACTTTTCCAGCAGGAACAAGTGCTTGCAACTATATAGTGCGCACAAAAAAGCCCAGAGGTAGTCCTCTGGGCTTTTTTAGAACAATACGGCTTAATTAATTGCCTGCTACAGCAGCAACTTCAGCAGCAAAGTCTTCTTCTTTTTTCTCAAGGCCTTCGCCCATTTCCATGCGTACATATGAAACAAGTTCAATAGCAGTACCCGCATCTTTCGCAGCTTTTGCAACAACATCAGAAATCCGAGTTTCACCGTCAATCACAAATGTCTGCTTAAGAAGCACGATTTCTTCCAAATACTTGTTCATCCGGCCAACAATCATTTTTTCAATGATATTGTCAGGCTTACCAGATTCGCGTGCTTTTTCGATCTGAACCTGTTTTTCACGTTCTACGATTGCAGGATCTAGATCTTCTTCTGAAAGTGAAGCAGGGTTTGCAGCAGCAATATGCATAGCAAGCTGTTTACCAAGCGGCGCAAGCACATCTTCACCAGCGGTTGATTTTAAGCCAACAAGAACAGCGATCTTACCCATACCGTCAACAACAGCGCCGTGGATATATGAGGCAACATAACCTTCTGCAACTTCAAGAAGTGCCGCGCGGCGAATGTTCATGTTTTCGCCAATAGTGGCGATATTGTCGGTAAGAACTTCGCCGACCTTTTTTGCAGACCCCGGATAAGCAGCATCCTTAAGAGCTTCAGCATCTGTTTCGCCAGTTTCAAGTACTACACCAGCAATATCCGCAACAAAAGCTTGGAACTTGTCGTTACGTGCAACAAAGTCTGTTTCTGAGTTAATTTCTGCTACAGCAGCTTTGGTACCAGCGGATTTCAGCGCAACAAGACCTTCGGCAGCAACACGCCCAGATTTCTTCGCAGCAGCAGCAAGACCTTTAGTGCGAAGCCAATCAACAGCAGCTTGCAAGTCACCATCGGTTTCTGACAATGCTTTTTTACAGTCCATCATGCCTGCGCCTGATTGTTCGCGCAGTGATTTAACGAGAGCGGCAGTAATTTGTGCCATTGGAGTTCTCCTTGAAGGATCTCACCTAAGTGATTTTCTGAGAAAGACCCGGGAAGGTCATACCATCCCGGGAATACTCGCTCATATATTAGACAGAATTATTACGCTGATTATTCAGCAGCAGGTGCTTCTTCAGCAACCACTTCTTCAACTGGAGCTTCTGTAGCACCAAGGTCAACACCCTGTGCAGCAAGATCCGCCTGAATACCGTCTAGAACAGCGTCAGCAATCAGATCACAGTAAAGACGAATTGCACGTGTTGCGTCATCGTTACCAGGAACTGGGAACTGCAAGCCATCTGGCTTAGAGTTCGTATCGATCACACCAACAACA
>CAXBKT010000235.1:0-4012 GCA_963976155.1 uncultured Kordiimonadaceae bacterium
CAAGCACCCGGACCACAAAGATTGCTTACAGTCTCGTGCCGTTGCTGAATATCCCAGCGCAACAACTATCCATAGACTGGACATGGAAACCTCAGGTGTCATTATCATGGCGTTAAACCGCGAAACGCACGCCCATATAGGCAAGCAGTTTGAACGCCGAAAGACAAAAAAAATATATATTGCACGGCTTTATGGAATAGTGGAGCAAGAGGAGGGCGAAATTGACCTACCACTCATTTGCGACTGGCCCAACAGACCTAAACAAATGGTTGACTATGAGCGCGGCAAACAAGCCTTAACGAGGTTTAAGGTACTAGAGCGTGAAGAACATACTGACCCAGAAAAACGTGCCACTCGCGTCGCTTTTTACCCGGTAACAGGCAGATCACATCAACTTCGTGTACATGCTCTAGCGATCAACCACCCAATTTTGGGTGATAGCCTGTATGGTACGGATACATCCCGCAACGCAGCCGACCGACTACAACTACACGCCAAATCTCTAACACTATTTCACCCGAAAACAGGCAAAGAGGTTACTTTTAAAGTATCCACCCCCTTTTAAAAGGCCTCCACATTTCAGTATAGGGTATGCTTAGAAATTCACCGCTGCATAGCGGCAACTAACGTTGCTCGTTAACCGTCTGGATTATTTTCTGAGTAGCTTTTTCCCACTGATTTGAACAATGTCGATTTATTTCCCGCAAGCCTGAGTTTTCATCAAGTATTGCCACTATTTCTTGCCAGCGCAGGGGTAATTTCCCTTCTGGGGCTATTTTTGCCAAAGCGATCAAAAATTCATAATCCTCGGGATAATCTAGCACCCAGCGATTTTCATACCGTAGCCCTACTAAAGAAGGTTCAACCGTCAGGCGGTTAATATCTGCATGGCCCTTCATCCATAGAGTTACATGTTCTCGATCTTCCGCAAGCGTCGCCTGCCTATGCGCTTTTTCCAGCCAGTCAAACGTAAAAATTTCACAGTCCATACCATGGGGCCAACTTCCTGACGCAGCCCCGTAATCAGCCTTCCCATCACGCACAATTGCAACGGCTTCCGCACAGACAAAAGGGTCCAACAGCGGGCAATCAGCCGTTATCCGCATTACCGCATCTGCGTTATACTTTACTGCGGCCGAATAATACCGATCTAGAACATCATGTTCACTACCAGCAAATGCTGCTGCCCCAGTTTTTTTCGCTACTTCTAAAACGGGTAAATTATATTCGTCATCAACTGAAGCGCACACCACCTGGTCAACACCGTCAATCAGCAATGCCCTTTGAATTACGTGTTCTAATATTGTTTTACCCGCCAACGGCTTTAGTATTTTATTCCGCAAGCGCTTAGAGCCTCTACGAGCTTGAATTATACAAACTACTTTCATCTGCACCCTTTAAAACAAGCTAAACTGCTTCCCGGCACCTATTATTTTCAGGTAACCAGGAAAGTTGCGCCAATGGATTTGCCCGCCTTTTCTCTTAGCACGCCTCACAGCAATTAGACTGCCTTTTTTACCACATAGCTCAAGGGGGGTCTACGTATTATCAAATATCCCGTGGATTTCCGCATTTAAAACTCTATACATTATAGATAGATAACTCCTTAATTTGGAATCCGGCCCGACATTTGCTTTTAGGATTCAATCAAGTTACAGAACAACCTTCTAGTTATATAAAAAGTCTGGAAAATCGCTTGTCTCAAAAATTTGCTTTAGTATGTGGTGCAGGTGGCTTCATTGGCAGCCATCTAGTTAAACGGTTAAAACAGGAAGGGTACTGGGTCCGAGGAGTTGATCTTAAGTTCCCCGAGTTTTCACCTACTCACGCTGATGATTTTGTCATAGGTGATTTGCGAGAGCAGGCAGTTTGCCGATCTGTTGTGGACCGGAGATTTGACGAAGTTTATCAGTTGGCCGCCGACATGGGTGGTGCTGGGTATATTTTCACTGGTGAGAATGATGCAAACGTCATGCATAATTCAGCAACGATCAACCTCAACATGGTCGATGCATGCCACAAGCGGAATATTAAGCGAGTTTTTTATTCTTCGTCTGCATGCATGTACCCTGAGCATAATCAACTCGACCCTAACAATCCAAACTGTACAGAGGATAGCGCTTATCCTGCTGCACCCGACAGCGAATATGGCTGGGAAAAACTATTTAGCGAACGATTATATCTAGCATATAACCGCAACCATGGCATGGAGTGCCGCGTCGCACGCTATCACAATATTTTTGGCCCAGAGGGCACATGGCAAGGTGGTAAAGAAAAAGCCCCCGCTGCAATCAGCCGGAAAGTAGCAACTGCTCAAGATGGCGGCGAAATTGAGATCTGGGGCGATGGCGACCAAACTCGTTCATTTTTGTATATAGATGAATGTGTTGAGGGCACGATACGGTTACTGAGATCAAATGACTTCGAAGGGCCTGTGAATATTGGCTCTGATGAGATGGTGACAATTAACCAACTGGTAGATATGGCCTGTAAAATCGCCGGCAAGACACTCCATAAAAACCACATTCCTGGACCACTTGGAGTAAGAGGCAGAAACTCGGACAATAAATTAATCGAGGAAAAGCTAGGCTGGCGTCCAACTGCACCGCTAAAAATCGGCCTTCAACGTACGTTTGAATGGATTAACGCACAACTTACAAATAGCTAACCACCATTAGCGTTAGTCTCCAAAAACTGACCTTTTGATACTCTAGAGCAATGATTAAAGAACAGTGCTCTAGAGTACCTTGGTTATTAAAGCCAATCACCTCTGGTAAATTCGTCATTTCAACTTAGCTAATAATGCCTTCAATCCACCACTACTAGGAAGAACCGACTGATAATACTCCAAGTAATTAGTAACTGCTGTTTTTTCATCATGTCGTGCGGCAGAAACCTCCCTAACTTTCTTGGAAAGCACCTCACTCCGTTGAGCAAGAACCCAATCAATCCCAGCCGCCAAATCAGCTGTGTCAAAGGGTTTAGCTAGGTATCCAGTTTCAAGGTGTTCAATCATATCTGGACATCCCCCTATATCAAAAGAAACACAGGGGGTGCCACAAACCATAGCTTCTTTAATGACGTTCGGGAGGTTATCTCGCTCCGACGGCAAGACAAACACGTCACTAGCATTATAGAGGTGAACCACCGAACGCACATCATCGATACGACCAAGAGAGTATGCATCAATTCCATGCAAATTAACCTTGTCTCTCTTAGGTCCCCCAAAAATAAGTAACACACAATCATCCCTAGTTTTGCCAAGCGTTTCGATCGCTTTTACAAGATGATGATACCCCTTACGTCTCGCTGCCATCGCCCCGTCAGCACCAAAAGAAATTATTTTTTTATCTGCAAGATGACTCAGACCTATCTTTTCAAGCGCAAGCAACCGATCAATTGGCTTGAACAACTCTGTATCAATAGGATTAAATATCTGTCGCACTGGACGACCGGACATAATCTGACTTCTACTAACACAACCGGCAAGCCACTTACTGGGGCACACGATATTAAGGTTTAGCTTCTTACTGCGCCAATGTCGCATTTTATAGCGCCAAACCCACTTATTGAGATCAAAGCCTGTCTCATGGTCCTGTTTCGATTCCCCAGTATACCCCAAAGAATAACGAGGTTTGTCCTCCGGCAAGTTATAATGCTCTGCACCACTAATCGCCCACATATCTGGTAGCTTCCAGAATACCGGCTTAGTGATTTTCGAAAACTCAGGGATGGAAATTGCATTGGCTCCCAACCAGTGACATTGCACAATATCAGCATCACTGGCATTGATAACCTCGTGTAAGCCCGTTGGCATAAGATTATATGACTTTAAAACAGGGCTATCCGTTTTATGCCATTTATTGAGGCGGGCATATAGCTTATTGGCTAGCTTTACTCTCCAAAGTGGGCGTTTATAAACTTGAGGTTCGGTATTACCCGGATGTGCATTGTGTACAACTAGCATCTGGCACTCAACGCCATTTTTTTTCATCGCACCATACAAGCGACG
>CAXBKT010000236.1:0-4008 GCA_963976155.1 uncultured Kordiimonadaceae bacterium
AATTCCAACGAATGTAACGATTGCCCGTAAAGATGAGCATGATGAATTTTACCGTACCGCTGACGAAAAATTCAATGCGATCCTGAGTGATATCGACGAAGCCCAAAAGAAAGGCCAGCCGGTCCTTGTGGGTACGGTTTCTATTGAGAAATCAGAAACACTTGCTGCCTTCTTGAAAAAGAAAAAAATCAAGCATCAGGTTCTGAACGCCCGCCACCACGAGCAAGAGGCCTATATTGTAAGCCAAGCCGGTCGTGCGGGCGCTGTAACTATTGCAACAAACATGGCAGGCCGTGGTACTGATATCCAGCTTGGTGGTAACGCCGACATGCGCGTCGCTGCTGAAACAGCAGACATGGACGACGAAGCGAAAATTGCTGAGCTAACCGCAAAAATCCGCGCGGAAGTCGCGGAGGAAAAAGCCAAGGTTCTGGAAGCAGGCGGCCTGTACATCATTGCAACCGAGCGTCATGAAAGCCGCCGTATTGATAACCAGCTACGGGGTCGTGCTGGCCGTCAAGGTGACCCTGGGCGCACGAAATTTTTCTTGTCTCTGCAGGATGACCTGATGCGCATCTTTGGCCCTGAGCGCATGGACAGCATGCTCGTTCGCCTTGGCATTGAAGAAGGTGAAGCGATTATTCACCCATGGATCAATAAAGCCATCGAAAAAGCGCAGCAAAAAGTAGAAGCGCGCAACTATGACATCCGTAAAAACCTCGTAAAGTTTGACGATGTGATGAATGACCAGCGCCGCGTAATTTATGACCAGCGCCGCGAAATCATGGATGCAGACGAAGTCGCAGAAACACTTGTCGATATGCGCGCTGACGTTGTTTACAATTTGGTTGAAACACGTATTCCACCAAAGTCATACCCTGAACAATGGGACCTTGAGGGCCTACAAAACGATGTTGAGAATATTCTGGGCCTTCAGAATGTTTCTGTTCTCGAATGGGGCAAAGAAGAAGGTGTTGACGACACGATCATCATCGAACGCCTTGAAGAAGCTGCCACTAAACTCTCGAACGAGAAATCAGAGCGGTACGGCGCTGACGTCTGGAGTAGCATTGAAAAAAGCCTTTTGCTTCAAGTCGTAGACCAAGAGTGGAAAGAGCACCTGCAAAACCTTGACCATATCCGTCAAGGTGTTGGCCTGCGTGCTTACGGCCAGCGTGATCCACTCAATGAGTATAAGACAGAAGCGTTTACTCTGTTTGAAGGCATGCTTTATCACACGCGCGAAAGCGCCATTCAACTGCTGTCCCGCGTTGAGATTGCGCCGCAACAAGCTGATCCAGACATGTT
Organism: uncultured Kordiimonadaceae bacterium; assembly: GCA_963976155.1. Taxonomy (GTDB): domain Bacteria; phylum Pseudomonadota; class Alphaproteobacteria; order Sphingomonadales; family Kordiimonadaceae; genus Kordiimonas. The sequence continues at coordinate 1,309 of CAXBKT010000236.1, forward strand.
TGAACCACAGCCACCTGTTATTGGGGAAGAACAACACCTCAACCCAATCACGGGCGAGAATGAAATGGCGAGCGGCTTTAACCCCAATGATGTCAGCACGTGGGGCAATGTACCAAGAAATGCTGCCTGCCCATGTGGGTCTGGCCAGAAGTACAAACATTGCCATGGCGATATGGCGGGCGCAGGACGCATGCCAACAGGCGCCCCTGCACCAATGCAGAACCCGTTTGCCCACGTTGGCCGCAACGATGCCTGCCCGTGTGGCTCCGGCAAAAAGTTCAAGCACTGCCACGGCGCGCTTTAAACGCCTTTGGCACCTTAATGTCGTTAAAGGCCGGGTACATTGCCCGGCCTTTTTCTTATTGATTACCCACTCCTGAGATGTGTTAAAAGTAGGGCCAATAGTGCCCTAGTTTGTATGCCTATAAACTAGCGCCCACTAGTCATGCTATGCGTCATCTTGCAATCCATAATGAAGGGTTCATACACTGCGCCAATCAAAAAACGGTCCCCATGGGGTGCCGCCACGCTTGAACCCGAAAGCGGGTCGCCATCATTCAGATATACTTCATCGACTATTATATCCTCTCCCTCAAAACTGACTTTTAATATCTGCGAGGGTGACCGGGCATTAGCGTCCGCGCCGTGCGCAGGGAAGTCTATGGCTCTGGGGTGTGCGCCGATCCAAAGGTTACCATCCTCATCCCACTCTAGATTATCAAGCCCGCTATCAATCTCTGTTTCCGAGACTAGGATCAGAGCGTTTGTTTCAGGGTTTCGGGCATAGGTCAAAAGCCTTTCTCCGGTTGTCTCAGCTACAAACAAATTCCGTCCATCGGGGCTTAGCTGAATGCCATTCGGAAAGATCAACCCTCCTTCAACCTTCTTTATGCCAAACGTATCGCCGTATGCTATTCCGCCTCGCTTCAACCGCCCATATGCTTCCAGTCTCCGTCCAAATGGGGTCAGGCTACCACGGTCAATGCTCGCATAAAAATGGTCCGCATCAATTGCGGCAACATCATTAAGGCTATAAGGTAGGTCTGTTTTCACGGCACGTACATACTCTAACGCTCCATCCACGATATCGAAAATCACTACTTGGCTCGTGGTTTCCTTCCGACCTTCAACAATCACTTGTGGGTGACTAACAACAAACAAGCGATCTGGTCCATCAGGGTTTTTCCAAAGCGAAATTCCATGGGGAAACAATACACTATCCATATTGTGCGGCATGGCGAGCGGTGCACTCAAACTACCCGGTCGGTATATATAAATCGCACCACCATGATTTTGGTCAGCACCCCAGCTGCGGCGGTCATGAGCAGAGATATAAGCAAAGCCCGTCTCTTGATCGACCGTGATATCTTCAGCCCCAACCATACCTTCAACCATCGTGCAAGTGCCCGCAAAGTGCGGTTTAATATTCTTGAGTGCACCAGCGTCAACGATTGTATCGACGACAAAAATGCTCACGAGCAATAGGATCATTCCGACAACGGCAGACAGTTTTTTGAGCATACTTTCCTCGTTCGCTTTCTACATCTGATACATACTTAGGACAGCAAAGATACAGGGTCCAGCAATTGTTTTTGGGCGGGGCACTAGCATATAATGAGCGGACCAAGTGCTTCGCATAGCATACAATTTCTGACCTTATTCAACAGCAGGTTCACTAACGTCATTGCCCCATGACGAGGCTCACGTCTTACACCATGAGATTGCAGTAGCTTCCAAATAGGCAGCTGGGCGGGCTCAGCTATTCAGCTACGTTGCCAATGAGCGTTTTCAGTATCAAAATATTTTTGGTGATCAGAAAGAGGGCTTTATGACCAGATCTGCTTTTTTTGTCTTTGCAGCGGTATTGCTTGCTGCTTGTAGTACTGATGTCTCGGTCAATGGGCCTGTCGACATGAAGGGCAAACAAACCGTTGATAGCTTCACTGTTACCGTTAACGGGGACATAAACCTAACCGAGGACCTTGAGGTGGTGTCAAAGGGTGACATCAAGATTTCCGGCGATATTTCATCAAAGGACCGTGGCACCTTCAAAGTATCGCTCATTTCAAAACAAGGTTCTGTAATCGTTGATGGGAAAATCACTACGCCGCAAGGAAAAAGTGGGGCTGCTGACATGGATGGCTTCACGGTTTCGGGCGGTGAAGGTAAAGATGGTGGCGCCGTCAGAATTATAGCAGAAAATGGCAGCGTCACCATAGGTGGTTCGATCACCACTGGTGACGGAGGTGTAGGAGGCGCCGCCACGGCAGGCCCTTTAAACGGGTCTTTGGTCCGAGCCACATCCGGTGGCGGCGGCAATGGGGGTGAGATAGTTCTCATTGCAGGTAAAACGGTCACGATAAGCGGAGACATCACCTCTGGCTTAGGCCAAACATCTGGCACAAGTACGGCAACGAATGATCAGCTTGACGGGCAAGCCATCGCAACAGCCGCAGAGGGTGGTAACGGGGGCGCCATAACGATTTCCTCTTCATCAGACATCGTTAAAATAACGGATACGGGCAGTGTGGTGAGCGGTTCTGGTGGGTTTTCATCAAGCGCAACGGCAACCGGCGATAACGCGGATGCAAAAATCGAAGATGGCGGTGCCGGCGGTGATATTCGTTTCATCGTTGCGGAAGGCAAGAAGGCAGCTATCGCCGATGTTACAAGCATAATTGCAGGCGAGGGCAAAAATAC
>CAXBKT010000237.1:0-3981 GCA_963976155.1 uncultured Kordiimonadaceae bacterium
TAGCTGTCAAATTGATATGGGCTCCCGACCAACACCATCTTCCAAAATCCCTCCTTTTTGGAGAGTAGGCGCCCTGCCCCATTTTCCACCATCACAAACCTTGTTCAAAACCAAATCGGTTGTTGAAGGTTTTTGGAAGGGTGATGGGCTATAGGACAGTGAACTGATGTTCCCGTCCATCAACCACCTTTGATCCGCGACCATAGGGACCGCCTAGGCCCCTCCCCCGCTCCTTCTGGTGGCATCAGTCGAGCAAGAGATTGCGCCTGTTGCTTCCAGTCAGCCTTGTCAGCTTCTAGCCGTTCGATCGTCTCCATAGCTGCATCAAGTTTGACCTGTAATAGGCTGTTTTCATTGCTGTTAATTGAGCTGTTAAGCGTGGAAAAATTTGACTGGTCAACGTGATCATTCATCTTTCGTGGCTTGTAAACACGTGTTAACTCTGACTGGTCAATTTCCCACGTGCCCTGATCATCTTTATTTGCAGACAACTTGCCTTCTTTAAGATGTTTCATAAGGGTAGGGCGGGAAACTTGATAATGTTTGACCGCCTCTCTTACGCTAACTTTGCCCATCTTTGTCACCCCTGTCATATGCCTGTTAAGCGTGGCTATTTATGCTGTTAAATTGACCATAACCCTTTACAAGTCACGCGGTCAATTTGACTATGGTTTTTGTTTGAGCCCTTCAAGCCCGTCTGATGGTACTCGTACTGACTTGGAACAGCCGCGCCAGTTCAGAAATGCCACGGCCCTCCTGATCGCGCATGCGCACCACCTCGGCACAGCGCTCGGCAGATAGGGCAGGGGGCCGACCACCAACACGCCCTCGCTTGCGGGCGGCTGTCAGACCTTCCTTGGTTCTCTCAGATATCCGTTCGCGCTCAAACTGGGCGATGGAGGCAAAGACGTGGAATACCAGCCGTCCTGCTGGCGTCGTCGTGTCGATGTCCTCAGCCAGCGACCGGAACCCAGCACCTTGCGCACGGACAGCATCAACGATGCTCAAGAGGTCCTGTAGAGATCGGCTCAGACGGTCGTACTTGGTCACAACAACAACATCACCACTGCGCAGCTGCTCGATCATACGATCAAGCTCTGGGCGGGATTTTTTGGTGCCTGAGATTTTTTCCGCAAAGATGCGTTCAGCGCCAGCTACTTCCAAAGCCGAGGTCTGGGCATCAAGATACTGTTCTTCTGTCGAGACGCGTGCGTAGCCAATGATCATTGCTGAACCCTTTCAAAAACGTTCCAGAACTACTTAGGTTCTGGAAGGGGTTTTTGACAGCAAAAATCGGGGTGGTTTGTGGGCGTGTCAAAAAGGAGCGTTTTTGGATACGTCTTCAGGTTTTAACGTTAACATAATTCTCGCATCAAAACAGATGACCTGACAACTCTTCTAAATTATTTATTAATCACTTAGAAAGTGATTGAGGCTACTTACTTGCTTTGGAGCATTTCTTTCATGAAGAATCTAAATAAATCCCGTGATTATGAAATCACGCTCCATCAAGCAGGCGATGCTCCAAGCAAAACCCTTGTGGTGACGTTCGGTGGACAGCCTTCCGATTTAGGGAGCGAAGGTTTTGGAACGGATTTTTGTTTGTTAGGCGGGTATGACACAATCTATGTCGCCCAAAGATACACGACACAATATCAAGGTCTATCGCTTGAAGAGTTTGTCGCGAGCGTCGGACCTGTTGTTGAAAGCTATACGGACATCGTTTGTTATGGACCAAGCCTCGGAGGTTATGCCTCGTTGTATTATGGCGGATCAATTGATGCGCGCATTATTGTGGCGGCACCGATGCTTCCTGCCTGGCCTCACCTAAAAAATAAGAGCTACGCCGATCTCGAAGTTACCCACTTCCCGTTACACGACGTTCCCAAAAGCAGCCATACGCCTGTTGTGATCTACGATCCTATGGCGGGGACAGATAAAGCCAATATAGATACGATTGTTCAGGCGGCATACCCGACACTGACGCGGGTAGAAGTGCCTTTTGCAGGACATCCGGTCCTCATTGCGCTGGCTCAAGCAAAAATACTGCGTCCCCTCATTTATCATTTCTTTGCAACGAATGAAGTCATGCCTTTTGAACCTCCAGCGGAAGGCACGCCAATTTGGCATCGGGAACGTGGGCGGTATTATTTGAACAGAGATCCCGAGACGGCAAAAATTGAACTTGAAAAAAGCATGGATTTGCAAGCGACCCGCTCGGTTTTTAATCTTCTGATCAGATGTAATATTGATTTAGGGGACCTTGCTGCGGCGCAAAAAAGATTGAACGAGGCGTGTGGCTCTGCAGATAAAGCCCACCAGTTGTTTACGCCTATTCAAAAGCTTGCCCAACAGGCTGGATTGACCGTTTGAGTTGGGGTTGAGCACAACTATCACCTTGGACCTGTCCGCGACAAAAACTATACCTGTCCATAAATCACAGCAGTAAAATGTACTGACGAGAGCTAAAGGTTTAAATTATGAAAGTATTATTTTTAGGAAACTGTCAGGTGAACGCGATGCGTGGCCTTAGTCGTGAAACCATCACCCCATTTTGGGGGAAGTTTGACGAAGGCAAGACTCGCGAACTTTTGGCAGATGCCGATTTAGTTGTGAGCCAAGCAATCGCAGATCCAACTACGACATTTAATGCGGAAGACATCCGCGCGTCCACCAAGGCCGACATCGTTTTCGTGCCATATGTGTATATTGATGGCATTGCCTCACTTGAATTGATTGGCTCGAAGGGAACTGCTATTATTCGGGGTAGCGAGCAATTGTTGCGTGGGCAGGAAGGACGTAAACCGATCAACATTCTTCAAGATTACTTTGCAAATAAGATTGATATGGAATGTGAAGCACGTGTCCTTTCATCGTTGGAAAAGATAAAACAAAAGGAGGCAGCCCACTGCACGTTGACCATATCCGATTACTTAGAGGAAACGTGGCGCAAGCAGCCAACAGTATATGGAATGAACCATCCAACGCAGCACGTTGTGTTTGAAATGTATCGCCGCGTTTGCGATCATATAGGGTGGAAGTTTGATCCAGAGCTTCAGAAAGACCCAATTGAGTGGGGGCGCCGCGCGTTACCTTTTGGTATCCGTGTTCAGACACCTCATGATGTAAAGGCCCTCAAACTAGAATATCCTGGGGATACCCATTGGTACGGTAATGGTAATATGTTGCTAAAAAAGGCGCTGGTTGCCAAAGAAGAAATGGCTGCTAACAACACTTGATACCATTCAGAAACGTTTGCTGAGGTTGCCACTAAACCTCATTTTAAAAGCAAAATATGGAAAAACATGACTCCTAAATAAAAGTGAGAAATAGTCGATATGCTTAGTTTACCAGAATGGGAAATTTCCCGCGAAGGGAAAATCACAACAATACATTTCTCACTCGCAGGCATTAAAGTCTGTGATATCTCTTCTGACAAGTACGATAATAAAACCGCCACATTTCACACAAGCACCATCGATTTTGATATGCTGGAAGTGATCATCCAGATCGCAAGCGACAAGATAGGCGGCGATATACCCTAATCTGTCATTAGCCTACAGATGCTACAAACTAACGTCAGTCACATCATCTGCCATGCGCTGCAACTCGCAACACAGATCAAACATCCGCACTTTGATATCAGCGGCGCGGACCTCAAGACTTGGTGGCGTCTGGTCGGCTAAGGGGTCAAGTCCGGCTCAGTGCTAAATCCTACTCTAAGGAATATTTAGCACTAACTCTGCTACCCCTTTGCAGAATTTACATTGAGACACGGGTTAAGATACATGATTTAGCTACCTTAGAACCAATTTCACATCCGTTTCACAAACCTGCGTTTGAGACATACGGATAATCAAGATTTAACAACACCCAATAATATCAAAGTGTTACGCTTGGAGTTACGGCGTTACCGTAGGGTTTAGCACTGAGCCGGACTCGACCCCTATTTTGCACAGGCGGAGCTCGCCCGCCCATTCA
>CAXBKT010000238.1:0-3962 GCA_963976155.1 uncultured Kordiimonadaceae bacterium
GCTTTCATGTTGTTTCTCTCGCTGCGTTTATATTTATTTTCTTATTATATCTGCAGCGAGAGTTTACTTTCAATAGCTAACGGGAAAACATCATTAATCGTAATGGCTTAATCGAAAAATCAGACTGCCTTAGTGAAGCGGCGCATGAGGATAGTCAGCCTGACGTTTTTGAAACGAAAGAATATGCGGCTTCACGACAACACCAGCATCAATATTCACGGCCTGCCTGATGGTTTCGTTCTTTTGCCAACTAGCACGCCCATCAACCACGGTAGGCAGGTGTACAATAAGCGCAGCCGATATTGAGCGCGAAGCACTTTCCCAGAGATAACTAGGCGTATGGTCAACAGCGTAATAATCTGTTTTTTCAACTTTAAACATAGGTTGTTTGAAGGTGGTTGGTTTGGCAAAATAAAAGCCCATACCCTCATCGCAGCTAACATCAACAATCAAACTACCGGACCGGAGGCAGGATTTTTCAGCTTCAGTTACAAAATCAACTGGGCTAACCGGGTTCTGGAACTTCCCATTTACAATAATATCTGATTCTGAAATCAGGTCTGACAAAGCCCGGGCGCTGCCATCATGCTCCACCACCAGCATACGCGGCTCACCTTTACCCCCGCTACGAATACGCACATAATTGCAATCAAGCACTTCTTCGCGCACTTCGTGATCAGGCCGGTGGATACAAATGGTAATATCTCTAAAGCCATGTGCCTTGAGTGCGTATATCGCGCCGCGGCTAACTGCACCAAACCCAAAAATAATTACTTTGCGCTGATTGCCATAATGCCCATCAATCCCCCTCAAACGAAGAGCGTGGATTACTGCACAATAACCAGCCATTTCATTATTTTTATAAAATGTATGGCGCCCTATTTGCCCTGTAGGGCTCCAGACGAACATATCCTCAAAAGCAATAAGCGTTAACTTACGGTCAATTGCGGCCTGCGTGATGGCGCGTTGTTGAGCACAGTGTGGATAACCCCATAAATTTCCGCCTTCACGGAGCTCTTCAAGGTCAGTAAGGATGGGCTTTGCCATGATGACATTACCAAGATCAGCGAGGAGCTCATGCCGTGAAGCAATTCCACCGGTTTGCTCTGCAATTTCAGCATCTGAAAGGCCAAAAGGCTCACCGTAGCCTTCTTCAAAGATTAGCTGCTTTCGGTATTCTTCGGGTAATCTCGGCAAATGGTCGGGGTGTATTGGAACGCGTTGTTCATCTACCTTTTTAGAGGTCCCAATGACCCCCAAGGTTAGCTTACTCATGATCATTCCTTTTTTGGGGGCATGCGGAATCACCGCCTTCTGAAGCGTACTCCATGCCCTTAATGGGCCTCTTTTGCCATTTAAGCAATGAATTCAGGAATAAACATGATCGTGCAAGTTACGACGAACCACTATGGCCCGCGCCTTAAGCCACGCCAAAAATCATTACATCACGAATAAAAAAGTGGGAATTAGCTATCAGTTGGCCGCTGGGTCGGGAGCGGCAATACGTCAATGCCCTCTTCCAAAAGCTCAATGGTTTCTTCTTTGGTGCTTTCACCGTAAATACCGCGCTCTTCGCTTTCACCGTAATGAATTTTACGTGCTTCTTCAGCGAAGTTATCACCAACATAATCACAGTTCTGCTGAACATGGTCGCGCACTTTGGCGAGCATCTTCTCAGTTTCTTGAACAAGCTCAGCCAGTTTGCCATCAGGTTGCTGGGTCGCGACCGGTGTTGCAGGTTCAGCTGCTGGCAGTACCGGCACAAGGTCAGCTTTCTGATTGCTTTTTGCACCAATATTAGGAGCCATCGGCGCTTTGGTTATGTCTGCGGAATCGCAGTAAGGGCAGGTTACGTGCCCCGCTAGTTTTTGGTCTTCATAAGCAGAAGATGATTTGAACCAAGCTTCAAACTGATGCTCATGTTCACACTTTAAATCAAAAACTATCATATCACTTAGTTCCCACACCACCCCTGGATACTGTCACACGTATGTCACGTCCGTGTGATAGTGAAGGCATTGTTTGCCGCGTCTGTGCAACTTTGGCAAGGTCTAATTGCGTAACATAGGCTCCTGGGTTTACCCCTCCATCCACCAAAATCGTCCCCCAAGGGTCAATAATTAGGCTATGGCCGAATGTTTTTCGCCCCGTGTCATGCAGGCCTGTTTGGGCAGCAGCGATAACAAAACACCCTGTTTCGATTGCGCGCGCCTGCAGCAGCGTATGCCAGTGGGCTTCGCCTGTTTTTTCCGTGAAAGCAGCTGGCACTAACAGAATATTAGCCCCAGCGACCGCCAACTGTCGGTACAAATACGGGAAACGCAAATCATAACAAATAGTCATACCAAGCTGGCCAAACGGCGTTTGCGCAAGTACTGCGTTCTCACCCGGTTGATACAGCCTGCTTTCGCGGTAAGTTTCACCGTTTGGCAAATCTACATCAAACAGATGCAATTTGTCATACCGCGCTTCAATCTCTCCGTCCGGGCCAATCAAGAAACCACGGTTCGCAAGCTTTTCCTCAGCGACCTTGATTATAAGCGAGCCAATATGCAGCCAAACACCAAGCTCAACTGCCAGCGCTCTGAAGCGTTTAAGACCTTTATCCGCATCCTCATGAGAAGCTTTCCTCAATACTGCGGCGCGGTCCATCTCCATAAGGTGGGTCGTTTCGGGTGTAGAAATAAAAGTGGCGCCGTCAGCCGCAACTGCACGAATATAAGCCACTGCAGTATCCACAGCTGAGCCTACATCGTTGCCGGTATTTAACTGAATGACACCAACTTTAAGCATCCGAGCTATACGCCCTCTAACATAACATCAAGCGCGCCGCGGCTCTCAAGCATATAGAGGTCATCGCTACCGCCAACATGTTCGCCGTCGATCCATATCTGCGGCACAGTGTTTACGCCGCCAGCCTTTTTGCGCATTTCAGCGCGCGCTGCAGGGTTCATGTCCACAACAATTTCTTCAAATTTTACGCCCTTCTGCTCGAGAAGTGCTTTCGCCCGAAAACAATAGGGGCACATGTTTGAACTATAAATTACTACTTTTGCCACAAAACGGCTCCTTACTTATTTACGCGTGTCTTACGCCAAAAATGGTGGCTTTAAAAGCTCGTTCAAGTTTCTCACTACCTGATCGCAAAAACGTTAACCCGCAACGGGTTTGCCAACTCTGGCAAAAGTTACAACCCCAACCGAGGCTGCACCTGCGCGCTTTAAGGCCCGCGCGCATTCATGCGCAGTAGCACCTGTTGTTAAAACATCATCCACAACAAGCACATGCTTACCATGCACGTCGGCTTTCATATCCTTTGGCACAATAAACGCCGACGCCACATTTCTGTACCGGCCTTTCTTATCAAGCTCGCCTTGGCTAACTGTAGCTTTCCTCCGCCGTAAAATAAAATTGTCAGTGGATATATTCAGGCGCTTCGAAATCGCATCACCAAGTAAACTCGACTGATTAAACCGGCGACGTAAAAACCGCCACCGGTGCAAAGGCACCGGCACAATCAAGTCAATTTCCTTACCTGCCACCGCCTGCGCCATCATTTGCGCCATAGTCGGCACTGCAGTTGTTACCCCTGAATATTTAAGACGCAGCACAAGCGTCCGGCCTAAGTCTTCATAGGAAACGGCGGCCCGCGCCCAATCAAAAGCAGGCTGATTTTTCATGCAAGCCCCGCATTCGCTTTCACCTTCCATTTCAAACTCAAATGGCAGAGCACAGCGATTGCAATAAGGCGCTGCCAGCGGCAACAAGTCTCCCCAACAGCTGCCGCAAAGGAAACCATGTTGCTCAATGGTTTGCGCACAACTCGGGCACCGCGCAGGCAATAAAAACTGGAGCAAGCCGCTAAATATAGACAAGCCAAGTTTTGCTATACGCCCTGCATTAAAGATTTGACTTGAGTTTTCCATGACGAGACCCTACCAGCCAAAGCAAGGACCGGCTAG
>CAXBKT010000239.1:0-3928 GCA_963976155.1 uncultured Kordiimonadaceae bacterium
AAAACTGGTACATCCTGCACAACAGGCAAAATTTCCTGTGCAAGCACGCTTGTTGAAACAGGACCAATATGACCACCGGCTTCCATGCCTTCAATAATGATGGCATCCGCACCGGAACGTACAAGCTTCTTCGCAATCGTGACCGTCGGTGCAAAACACATCAATTTGGCATCAAACGCCTTGATTGCGGCAATGTTACCACCAGAGGGTAAACCACCCGCCAGTACCATGTGGCTAACCTGCTTTTCTGCACAAACAGCAATTAAATTATCCAAATCAGGATGTAACGTAATAAGGTTCACGCCAAACGGCTTGTTAGTCATGGCGCGTGTAGCATCAATTTCTGCACCAAGCTGCTCTGGGTTCATACCACCGCAAGCAAGTACACCAAAACCACCAGCATTTGAAATAGCGGATACAAGGTTACGTTCTGACACCCATGTCATTGCGCCGCCAAGGATTGCATATTCGCATCCAAGAAAATCGGTACCGCGTTTCCAAAGTGCTTGCAGTTGTTGCCGACCGTCGCTCATACCCTGAACCTTTATACAGTTTTCATCAAACCGCTTCTTAGCCGGTTTTAATCGGCTGCGTCCAGTCCATAAGCTGTATGAAGGGCGCGAACAGCAAGTTCTGTGTACTCAGCGTCAATAATAACACTAATTTTAATCTCTGAAGTTGCAATAACCTGTACGTTGATACCTTTATCCGCAAGTGTATCGAACATTTTACGGGCAACACCTGCGTGGCTACGCATACCAACACCCACAACAGAAACTTTAACAACATCACCCGTATACAGGAGGTCCTGATATTTCAGGATCGCTTTTGCGCCTTCAATGATTTTAACAGCACGCTGCAAATCATCCTCTGGCACGGTGAAGGTTACGTCCGTTGATTGGCCGTTGTCTGATGCGCTCTGCACAATCATATCAACATTCACGCTGCCATCAGCAAGCGGCGCAAAAAGACTTGATACACTACCTGGTGTATCTTCAAGGCCCACAACAGTTACTTTTGCTTCACCGCGGGAATAAGCAATCCCGGTTACAACTTCTTTTTCCACGATTTCATCCTCACCAACAACAAGAGTTCCAGGCTTGTCTTCAAAGGAAGAAAGCACCTGTGTGCGCACGCCGTGCACCATTGCAAGCGCAACCGAGCGTGTTTGTAATACTTTTGCCCCAAGGGACGCCATTTCCAGCATTTCCTCGTGCGTAATTTTATCGAGCTTGCGTGCCTTCGGTACGATACGGGGGTCCGTGGTGTAAACACCGTCCACATCCGTATAAATATCACAGCGATCAGCCTTAACAGCAGCAGCAATTGCAACCGCTGAGGTATCACTACCACCCCGCCCAAGTGTTGTAATACGGTTATCGTCCGCAATACCTTGGAAACCAGCAATTACTGCCACACGGCCGCCCTTAAAGCATTCTTCCAGCTTTTCAGTTTCTATTTCTTCAATGCGCGCGGAGCCATGTACATTATTTGTGCGAATAGGAATTTGCCATCCTAGGAAAGACCGCGCTGGCACGCCCATCTCCTGCAGCGCTATGGACAAAAGGCCAACAGTGATTTGCTCACCGGCAGAAACAACCGCGTCATACTCGCGCGCATCATGCATTGGCGCTGCGTCGCGGCAATAGCCAACAAGCATGTTCGTCATGCCTGACATAGCCGACACAACAACAGCTACTTCGTCACCGTCATTATAAGCTTTAGCAACTCGCGTTGCCACATTACGAATTCGGTCAACATCACCAACCGAAGTACCACCAAACTTTTTTACAATACGTGCCATACAAATTTCCGTGCCCAATTGGCTTTACTGGCAATTTACAGAAGAGCAAACTATAGCCCTACCATGTTGACGCACCCCCTTGCCAAATGCGCCAGAGAGTGTCAATTGAGTAATTGCGGCCTCTATGTAATGGCAAGCATGCGTACGCGCAAGCGTGGAGTTTAATAAAATTGCGCATTTGGCGCACTAGAAAGCAAGAAATGACAACATCTACACCAGACAGTCCTAACAAAGATGCCGCAGATGGCATCACTGTTGATGAAAATGAAGTCGCCTTTTTTGCCAAAATAGCCGACAGCTGGTGGGACCCAAGTGGCCCATTCAAGCCATTACACCAATTAAATCCCACACGCCTCGCTTATATACGCCAAGAAGTGTGTCGCCATTATGACCTTAAGGATGACGGTCATACCCCCCTTAAAGGCCTACGCCTTTTGGATATCGGGTGTGGCGGCGGTCTTATCAGCGAGCCTATGTGCCGCTTGGGGGCAGATGTGGTTGCGGTGGACGCGTCAGAGAAAAACATCAAAACCGCCAGCTTGCATGCAGAGCGTGGCGGCCTTGAAATTGATTTCCGTAACAACACGGCTGAAGCGCTCGCCGAAGCGGGTGAGCAATTTGACGTGATCGTCAACATGGAAGTGATTGAGCATGTAGCGGACGTAAACGCCTACTTAACCGCCTGCCGCAAACTGATGAAACCGGGTGGCATTATGCTCTTGTCCACCATCAACCGCACCGCCAAAGCCTACCTGTTCGCCATTATCGGCGCGGAGCATGTGCTCAGATGGCTGCCCGTTGGTGCCCATGACTGGAACAAATTCCTGAAGCCGGAAGAGCTTGCAAATGCCGTAGAGAAGGTAGGTTTCACCGCTACCACCCCAACAGGCTTTGTCATGAACCCACTCAGTCAAAAGTGGCGTCTAAATGACCGGGACGTTGCCGTGAACTACGCAATGTGTGCTGTTGCCGTTTAAGCGCCACTATCACCACGCGCCTTTTGCGAAGCTGGCGTTTACGCCACCTGACCGGCAAATCCAGTGCAATTTAAAAATGCTAGATAGATGCGCCGGTCAAGCCGTCGCATGACACCGTTTTCAGACAATATCCAAAACTACACCACCGGTTTTTAGGCCGGTTTCAATGTATTTGTGGGCTTCGACTAGGTCTTCCAATTTATAGTGGCGGTCGATCACTGTTTGGATTTCACCGGCTTCTACTAGTTCGCAGAGATAATCCAAATCCTCAGAGGTATCGCTTGCAAACTGCCACACCACCTGTTTGCTCGTGAACTTATTAATGAAAAAAGCGCGCAGTAACTGATTCATTTGCGGGTTGGCAATAATCAGGCGGCCATTCTTTGCGGTTGATTTAAGTGCCTTCGTGAACGGGCTTTTGCCCACAGCCTCAAACACCACGTCGTAGGTTTCGCCGTTCGTCCAATAATCTTCCTGTTCGTAATCCATCACATGGGTGGCACCGAGCTTCTTCATCAGCTCAAGGCTTTTGTGGTTCCCTACAGCAGTGACCTCAGCGCCCAGATAGCGCGCGAACTGAATGGCATATATTCCGATAAGGCCAGAGCCACCAACAACGAGAACCTTCTCGCCCTTTTTAAGGTTAGTAAGTTTTAAAAAGTGCAGTGCATTCGTCCAGCCAACCGGCGCACTCGCTGCCTCCGCGTAACTTAGCTTCTCAGGCTTCTTCACAATCGCGCGGTCAAGCGACAGGCTGATATATTCAGCGTCTGCACCCATCTTTTGGTCTGTACAGGCAAACACCTTATCACCGGGCCTAAAGCATGTGACGTCCGCGCCCACAGCTTCAACCTCACCCGCCAATTCTTGCCCTAGGATCTGATATTTGGGTTTAAATAAACCATACATGATGCGGATAACAATCCAGATGAAACTGTCCATCTTACCGCCTCTGATTTCACAGTCGGCCATCGTTACGGCGGCGGCATGAACTTTAACCAATAGCTCATCGTCTTTTGGTATGGGTTTTGGGATGTCCCGCAACTGCAAGACCTCAGGCGGGCCGTACTTATCGTATACCATTGCTTTCATGTTGTTTCTGATAAACATGTCTTTGTTACCGTCAACAACATTTATCATAACTGGA
>CAXBKT010000240.1:0-3782 GCA_963976155.1 uncultured Kordiimonadaceae bacterium
AAGCTTACGGACACAGAGACATTGTTGCCTTGTTGGAACCGGTTTTCGAGGTTGGTATTTATCCGGAGACACCACTTAAGACGGAAACGCGAATGCAGCGTATGTGGCTTGGGGTTGCAAGTCTGAAGGATACTATCTTGTATGCTTTAGAAGCCAGCAGACCATCATGGGGGGTTGTTAGCGTCGGCTTGACAGTACTTATCGCCGCTGTGATGCTGACATTGTGGTTTTCTGACTATTCTCCGCAGAACCCGCAACGATACATTGCACAAAATATTGAGGAAAAGCCGATTAACGATGCGGTGCTAAGCGCAATCGGGGGCAATCGCACCAATTATGTGAAGTTAGAAGACCTGGTTGAACTCATACGCAATGATAGATGGGATGATATAACACTTGAAAAAATTATCGTTGCTCCCGCGCCGGGAAAAATGGACAGATTGACGATTAGGTGCATCATTACTTTGACTAAAGATACTTTTTCAACTCAATGGCAAACATCTGTTTTAAACCCAAGCGCAATTTCACCCCAAGTAGAAACTAATTTCGACGATATGGTTTTTAAGTATAGATCCACAAAAGTAGCTGTAATTAATTATGCCATAAACTTTTGTTTTAATTAGATAATATTCACTTAATTTTACTCAAGTAAATACTTTATGATACCATGGCATATTAGGTATATGTTATGGACAATATTAAAAAAATATTTGAAGCCGTCGAGTCTCAGGATGTTAAGGAATATAAACGTCTTCTGGATGAAGATCCAACGTTGATCAATCAAAGAAATGAACATGAACAAACCGTGTTCTGGCATGCTTGTATCCGCCTTCCCTACGAAACCATCAAACAAACTATTGTTGATGAAAAGATCGGCAGGGTTTTGGACGTGGATCTTTGCGATCGCTGGGGAAGATTCCCTCATGATGCCGCCGAAGCTTATGAACGGGAAGATGTCGTGAAGCTTTTATACAAAGTGGGACGAAAGGACTTTGACCCCGGAGAGCCTTAAGCGCGCCTGGTTTTCAAGGTAGGGCTGCTGCAAGGGAGTTGAAGAAAATCAATGAGTCTACGAACACACGTGAAACTACATTGCAGAAGAGCCAATAATGGCATTACATTAGCTAAACAAGACGGATAGTTCTGTTTGAAACCACAGTATCTTCGTTTATCCCATTAACAAACGGAAATTCACCGCCATTATAGGGCTGGGAAGAGTTTGTGATTAAGGCTTGCATTAGAAGCCCTCTACAAACAGCAACTTCGGAACGAACTTGTAAGCGCCGGAACTGGTGCACTTGTCCTGTTCCTCGACAGGCTTTTCCGACTTGCATAAAGCCCGCGCGTTTTTCTGTAATTTTCTCAAGCACTTTAAAAAAGCGCTTTCAGCTTCCTGAAAGCTATTGACGGTTGCCGGGCAGGTAGGAATATAAGTGTCAAAGTCTCCGGACTGGTTAAGTATGACTGCAGCAACGGAGTATTGAACAGGATTGGCGGACATATCAGGCATAGGCAGTGCCGTCTCCTTGTCACTAGGAAATGTCACGAGATAAGTTTCATACTCAAAAAATGTTGACAGGGCTTGCGAACGGGCCATTCGCACAAGCAGGGTGGCAATAGAAACCGTATTGTCCGGCAGTACACTCAGCACGAAATCTTGTTGTGGTTTGAACTTTGTATGCTCAGCTACCTCAAAGATGATCGTTGAAAACTCATTCCAAGGATTCATAGCTTGCTCCTTGAAAATTATTTGTTGCTCGGTCTTAATCTTACAACCTAACATCATGAGAGACAAACAACCCAGCATCAAATAGCCCAATATTTTCATTTGACGCTTTCGATAGAAATTGGTGCGTATAACTTCAAATATCATCACCGTAGAACAATTGTTACAGTTCTGTTTTGTGCTTCACCTGCCTTATCCGCAATCGGACGTTCACGGCCATATGACACCACTGCTATTTGGGATGGGTTAACTCCTTGCCTCATGAGATAGCTAGCAACAGCCGTGTTCCTGTCTGCTCCAAGGCGCAAAGTAGCCTCGCGCGTTACAAATTCACCTTCTTTATTTGCTGTACGTCCTTGAAGAAGAATATGCGCATCTGATGCTCTTACAATTTTGCGTGCTAATGTACTCAACTTTATTTGCGCGGTTCTGGATAAGATCGAGACGCTCTCCTCGAAAAAAACCTGCTCAAGAAACTCCAACTTAGCTGTTTTTTGAACTACGGGTGCCTCCTTTTGAGACGGAGACGGAGCGGCTTGTTTTTTTTGATAATCTGACCCAATTGCACGGGCAGCAGACACACCACCGTACCGACTACTGCAATGTAGTTTGCCATTAGCTAAATCACTAAACGCCCCCCAAAATATATCATTCAGAAAAACATTAACCTGCCTGGGTCGTAGCCGTTGACGGGCTAAACGTCCAACCGGTTCCAATGTTAAAACGCCGTTTGCATAATCATAAATATCTTCCCATTTCTCAAGCTTTGCATCGAACCTCATTTCAGCCGCTTCTCCGCCATGGCCGTCATCATAAAACCGCGTACTGAGATTCTCTGCTACTGCAACGCGGCCTCCATAGCTCAGCGTAAAGCCATTATATTCTGTCTGTTCATCTTTCCCCAGTCTCGGTGAACTCTCAGAATCGGTGAGATCATCTGGACTTTCAACAACCCCGGGCTTGAAACTCAAGGCCATGAACACACTATAAGATTCATCCTCATTTTTTATGCAGTCAACGGTTGCATAAACATCAGAAACGACGTCATGCGGAGACTGAACACCACCTAATGCCATAGATGAGCTACCGCTTCTTCGCCATACTAGGATGTCAAGGGTGATGGCATTTGCAGTTAGTAGCTCGTTCTTTTCCAAATAAAGCATTTCACCTTTATGGGTTTGTGATGCCTTGAGCAGAATATCAGATTTAATCCCCATGCTCCCCAGATGATCAACGATAAGCGCTGAATAGTATTGGGTCTTGGCGGTCTCATCTTTAAGCTTTAGTTGTTCTGCTTTGCTCTCCAGTTTCGGACCGATTTCATCTGATGCAAATCCGCGTCCTTCATAATACTGGTGTACACCAAGGCTTCCTCTTTTAGATGGGCCGTTCATCACGCGGTCAGCATTAAACAAAGTCAATTGCCTAGAAACCCCGCCAAAAAAGGCATAGGCGCACGCACTTTCACATTGCCCTCCACCCCAGCCTTCGGTCCAGGGATCATCGTGATACGCAGAGTCATCCTTTGATACCACTCGTGCAAGCGCAGTATTCAGACGCATATCGCGAATTATACGCCCCAGCTCCATACCTGCCAGAACATCGCCTCCTTTGCTGTGAAAACCCACCGTTGTGATTCCGGCCTTGTGCAAGTCACATATACCCTGCTCTTTACATTTCTTAGATAGAAATTCTGAAAACCTAGCAGGTGTGTCTTCCTTAATGACACCCTCGGCTGCTATCCAAGCGGGCGTTAGGCCACTAGGCACCAGGTGAAATTCCATTTCAGATACGTTTGAACTACCTTCCCACACAACGAACGACAGGGCAGCGATACCCAACACTCCAAAGACTGCCATGATCTTTAAAAATCTCTTCACTACAATCCCCTATACCGCGTGCATACAATACCGCATCACATGCACCCGCAATAATTAAATAACCACATCCAAGATACGCTTAGCTTAGCAACTTAAGCACGAGGAAATCAACTCTCCAACCCTGCCATAACGCTTTATACCCGCGCCGTTTCGAGAATTTGTACGAAGCCGGTTGT
>CAXBKT010000241.1:0-3771 GCA_963976155.1 uncultured Kordiimonadaceae bacterium
GAGTTCCTTATGAACCTTAAATTACTCGCCGCATTTGTTTTTTTAATTACCAGCAGCTTTTCAGTTAGCGCAGAAGAAGACCCAATTTATACTAGTTGGACAAACAGTAATGCTGTTAGCGGCTATGATGCTGTTGCATATTTTACGGAAGCTAAAGCCATAAAAGGGAATAAGGAATTTCAAACAGAATATATGGGTGCCGCATGGCGTTTTGCTTCTAAAGGGAATCTTGACCTGTTTATCGCAAACCCTACGAAGTACGCACCGCAATATGGTGGATATTGCGCTTGGGCTGCAGCTCGGGGCTATACTGCTTCGGGTGACCCTAAAGAATGGAAGATTGTAGAGGGTAAGCTTTATCTCAACTATGATGCTAAAGTGAAAGCTAAATGGGAAAAGGATATTCCTGGCTTTATTGAAGCGGCAGACAAAGTTTTCCCAACGTTGATTGAAGCACAATAAGGGCCGCGGGGATGTTGAAAAATATAACGGTAGGTTTTTTGGCAATTATGGCCATTGGGCAACTGGTGCTGGCGGCTGAGCCAGTTACCAAAGGTATTAATCACACGGGCCTAGCAGTAAAACATTTGGATAAAACAGCTGCCTTTTTCATTGATACACTTGGGTGGCGCAAGGCTGGAGAACGTCCCGGTTATCCGGCAATATTTGTGACAGACGGCAACGCGTTTGTCACTTTGTGGCAAGTGGAAAACCCAGAAACAGCAACGGATTTCCATCGACGTAAGAATGTTGGGCTCCATCACTTGGCCTTTACGGTTAGTACGTTAGAGGAATTACACACACTATACGAAAAATTCATGCAGCACCCGGATGTGCTGATTGAATTTGCGCCAGAATTTATGGGTAAGGGCCCAACAACTCATATGATGATAAGGGAGCCTTCTGGGATTAGACTTGAGTTTGTTGTTCCCGCCAAATAGACATAACAGCTAAAGAATAATGAAGTGTGCCGGCTTGCCCACTTCTAAAACGGTATAGTTTATGTGTGGGTTGCACTGTTGGAGAAATAATGATGGCGTTTGTTCGTAAGATATTAGTTGGGGCAGCAGCACTGACCGTGATGCTGAGCCCGTTAGTTGCGGAAGCGCAGCAAAGTGCAACACCCCTTATTAGCTACAATACGCAGTTCCACCCCAAGCTTGCGCGTAATGGCATGGTTGTTAGTAAGCAGCAGCATGCAAGTGAGGCCGGTCTTGAGATTTTGAAAGCTGGTGGTAATGCTGTTGATGCCGCAGTTGCAACAGGCTTTGCTCTGGCTGTGACCCACCCTCAAGCAGGCAATATTGGCGGCGGTGGTTTCATGATGGTCTATTTGAAAAAAGAAGACCGTGTGATTGCAATCGACTACCGTGAAATGGCACCTGCTGCTGCGCACCGGGATTTGTTCATAGGTGCAGATGGCAATGTTGATAACGCTCTCGCACGGTTTAGTTACAAATCAAGTGGTGTCCCGGGTTCGGTGATGGGCTTGACCGATGCGCTCAAGAAATATGGAACTTTGCCTCTACAGCAAGTGATGGCCCCGGCGATTAAGCTTGCTGTAGAGGGCTTCGAGATGCACTGGGCGCTAGCAGATTCGCTCACCCGTTATAGTCGTCGTTTGCAGCAGGATGCTATAACGACTGAGTTGTTTTATAAAGCAGGTGGCGTTCCTTATGAGGCTGGCGAGTTATTTAAGCAGCCTCTTCTAGCTAAAACATTGAAGACTATTGCGGCAAAAGGCGCTGACGGCTTCTATAAGGGGCCGGTTGCAGATTTGATAGTGGCGGCGATGAACCAAAATGGTGGTCTTGTTACCCTAGAAGACCTGGCAAACTATAAGGCTGTTGAGCGTGCCCCTGTAGAAGGTAGCTTTATGGGAACCAAGATAGTTTCCATGCCGCCACCATCTTCTGGTGGTGTGCATTTGGTGCAGATGCTCAATATTCTAGAAGGCTGGGATTTAAAGTCCTTAGGTCACAATAGTGCCAATTATATACACCGTGTCGCCGAGACTATGAAGTACGCTTACGCTGATCGTTCAAAGTATTTGGGTGATCCGGATTTTGTTACGGTACCGGTTAAAGGTTTGACTTCTAAGGGGTACGCTGAGGCAATTCGTAGTAAAATTGATGTGGTGCAGGCTACACCGTCGACTGAAATTGGTCCCGATCCGAGTTTACTTCGCGAAAGTAATGATACCACCCATTTTTCCGTAATGGACAGGTGGGGTAATATGGTTGCGAACACCTATACACTTAACTTTACATATGGAAACGGGAAGTCGGTTGCGGGAGCAGGATTTCTCCTCAACAACGAGATGGATGACTTTTCGGCAAAGCCCGGTTCCCCGAATGCTTTTGGATTACTTGGCGGCGAAGCAAACTCTATTCAGCCCGGCAAGCGCCCCCTTAGCTCGATGACGCCAACTTTCGTTTTTAAGGACGGCGAGCCTTATATTGCAACAGGTAGTCCGGGCGGTTCGCTTATTATCACAACCGTTTTGCAGGTTGTGTTGAATAGTGTTGCTTTTGATATGAATATTCATGCGGCCACAAGTATGCCGCGTTTTCATCATCAGTGGTTTCCTGACCGTATTTTGATGGAGCCTGGTTTTTCTGTTGATACCCGGCGTTTGTTGGGTGCTATGGGACAGAATGTCGACATAGGTGCTGTGCTGGAGCGCTCGCGCGTCCTTGGTTCTGCACAGTCCATTTTATTGCGTCCTGATAATGTGTTATCTGGCTCTGCCGATCCGCGACGCCCAGGAGCCTATGTAGCTGCTTACTAGGTACGAGAAGTATATGTAAAAAGGCGCCGAACATATAGTTCGGCGCCTTTGTTTTTAGAATACCGCTAAGAAGCTATTCAGCTTGAGCTGGAGCTGAATCGGGTTTTCTGCCAGTGAATAGACGCTTGAAGCGGGTCCATAGGCCTGAGAAGAACCGACCAATGTCATCGCCGATGGCGTACAGTGCAGGTACCATCAACAAGGTCACAAAGAAGGCGATCAAGACACCGGATGCCAAAGCTACAACAATTGGCTGCAAGAAAGCAGCTTGAATAGATTTTTCAAGCATCATTGGTATCAGACCAACAAACGTTGTGACAGAAGTCAGCAGGATGGGACGGAAGCGGGCAACACCAGCTTCTACAATCGCCTCAATCGGCTTCATACCTCGTTCACGTAGTTTGTTACAATAGTCAACCAGTACGAGGTTGTCGTTGATAACCACGCCGGCTGCAGCAGCAATACCAAAATAGCTGAAGATTGCCATTGTCATATCTACGGTATAGTGCCCGAAAATTGCACCTACGAAAGCGTATGGCATTGCCACCATGATAGCGATTGGCTGCCAGTAGCTTTTGAAGGCAATAGCCAACATCATATACATGATGAAAAGAGCCATCCCATAAAGTTTAAGAACTTCTGCGATGAATCGTGCTTCACCTTCTGCTTGACCAATAGAGCCCCGAATAATGCCAGGATACTTACGTTCCCAATCAGGGAAGAAGTTTTCATCTAGGTCTTTCATGATATCGTCGCGGATATTTTCTTTCATGTCGGCACTGATACGCGCGGCACGGTTCATGTTCCAGCGGCTGATACGTTTGATGCCCGGTGCATACTCAAGGTTTGCAACAGCCATCAGGGGTACTTCACGGCCATCGCTTGTGCGAACACGGAAGTCTTTTAGGCTTTCAATAGAACGTCGGCTTGCACGTGGGTAGCGGACCATGACTTTTACGTCTTGGCCTTCACGAGGTATG
>CAXBKT010000242.1:0-3721 GCA_963976155.1 uncultured Kordiimonadaceae bacterium
TCAGGCCGGGCCTGCTTACCGCCAACATAATTTTTTGCCGTACGGTCGACACTCGGTAGTCCACCAGCTGGTTTATTACTATCCACAGCGGTAGGAACAGTGATTGGCTTCCATTCTTTCAAAGTTTTTTCATACTTTGGTTTCATGTAAGCGAGCATGCCTTCGCGTCCGCCTTCGCGGCCAAAGCCGCTTTCGCGGTAACCGCCAAAACCAACAGCGGCATCAAACATATTTGTACCGTTAATCCAAACAACACCTGCCTTAAGTGCAGGTGCAACCTCAAGAGCACGCGAAATGCTCTCAGACCAAACCGTAGCAGCGAGGCCGTATTTGGTGTTATTTGCAAGACCAACAGCCTCTGTTTGGGTACGGAACGTAATGGCCGTTAAAACCGGGCCAAATACTTCTTCCTGAAACAGCGTATTATCAGTCCCAACACCTGTAACCAGGGTTGGTGGGTAGAACACACCCTCTGCAGGCATCTCACACGGCGCTTGGAACACTTCAGCGCCTTGCGCTTCACCTTCGCGGACAAGTTGATCGATGCGCTCTTTTTGGCTCGCGTCAACAACCGCGCCCATATCGATACATTTATCGAGGCTATGGCCAACACGGAGTTTGGACATGCGCACCTTTAGCTTTTTGAAAAAGCCTTCAGCAATGCCTTCCTGAACGAGCAAACGTGAGCCTGCGCAGCAAACTTGCCCTTGATTAAACCAGATTGCATCGACAAGTCCTTCAATAGCCCCGTCAATGTCAGCGTCTTCGAACACAATGAAGGGAGACTTACCGCCAAGTTCAAGCGTTAACTTTTTACCCGTACCGGCAATTGAGCGTCGAATGATCTTGCCAACTTCCGTGGAGCCTGTGAAAGCGATTTTATCAACATCAGCATCAACAAGCATCGCCCCAACATCACCTTCGCCCGTAATGATATTCACTACACCTTTTGGAAGCCCAGCTTCCTCGCATAGCTCAGCAAACTTGAGCGCTGACAAAGATGTAAACTCAGCAGGTTTCAGTACAACAGTGTTACCAGCCGCAAGTGCCGGGGCAATTTTCCAAGCGAGCATCAAGAACGGAAAGTTCCAAGGAATAACCTGTCCTGCAACACCAAGTGCTTCATGTTTTGGGAACTCATCATCAAGCAACTGCGCCCAACCGGCATGGTGGTAAAAATGTCGTGCGACAAGAGGAATATCAATATCCCGGCTTTCTCGAATAGGCTTACCGTTATCAAGCGATTCAATAACCGAAATGATCCGAGAGTGCTTTTGCACCAAGCGTGCCAGCGCATAAAGATAGCGTGCACGGCCATGACCACCAAGCGCAGCCCATTTACCTTGTGCTACACGTGCCGCATTTACGGCAGCATCAACGTCTGCTTGACGAGCAGCGGTTATATCAGCAAGCTTTTCGCCTGTTGCTGGGGAATATGTTGCAAACCTATTAGCATCAACAGGCTTCACCCACTCACCGCCAATATACATTCCGAAGGATTTATCGTTTTCCTCAAGCCAAGCATCAACGTTGGAGCGGCTTTCAGGTGCTGGGCTGTAATCCATGCTTTCAAACTTTTCTTTGACGTTCATGACGTGTCCTTAACCCATTGGATGACGGTAAGAAGCGGAATAACCACCAGTTGCATGATACTCTAGTTGGCGCTCAAGGTCGCCTAACAAACTGGAAGCTCCAAAACGAAATAATTCAGGCTCAAGCCAGGCACGGCCAAGCTCTTCCTTTATAAGTGATAGATACACGACCGCATCTTTCGCTGTCTTGATGCCGCCGGCGGGCTTATAACCAACCATAATACCTGTACGTTCATAAAAGTCCCGAATTTGGCGGACCATCACAAGCGAAACAGGAAGGGTCGCGTTAACACCCTCCATACCTGTTGATGTTTTAATAAAGTCAGAGCCTGCCATCATAGCAACCATAGAAGCTTTGCCAACCTGCGTTAGGTTGCCGTGCTCACCAGTCGCCAAAATAGATTTCATCAGCGCTGGGCCACAAGCCTCTTTGAAAGACTTAACTTCGTCAAAGAGTGCTTCCCAGTTTCCTGAGAGCACATGCCCGCGTGTGATAACAATATCAATCTCACGCGCACCGGCGGCCACAGACCGCCTAATCTCCTCAAGGCGGGTCTCAACCGGAGCAAGGCCCGCAGGGAACCCAGTAGACACGGCAGCAACTGGGACATTCGTCCCCTCCAGAGCTTTAACTGCAGTTTCAACCATCTCATGGTAAACACAGACAGCTCCCGTTGTAAGCTGCATGCCTTCCACGCCAATACCCCGCAGGATATCAGCCCGAACTGGATGCGCCGCTTTTAGGCAAAGCCGCTTAACCCTACCCGGTGTATCATCACCAGCCAGTGTCGTTAAATCAATGCAGCTGATTGCTTTAAGCATAAATGCAAGCTGTGCATCTTTCTTAACAGAACGGCGCGTGCCTATTGTAGCAGTACGCCGTTCAACTGCGCTCATGTTCACACGAATGCCTTCCAGCCAGTCAGCATGGAAAGATGTGCCTTGGTTTACTAATGCATCAGATGACATGTCTCGTCCTGAATTATATGGCCCCAGATAATATGCCTATGGGACCTTACAGCAGAATCTTGACTATTTGGTCAAGAACTCATTTGCATTTCTTTATTTTCCTTAAACTGCCCAAATGCCAAAAGTATGGCACCTGCAATGGCATATCCAATAGCTAAACGGTGCACCAACAGCTCTGCGCCGCCTAAATCCGGGATTGCCCACGGCAAATACATACCCGCCGACGGTAACACCGAATGAATGATACCAAACTCAGTACAAATGGCCGCAGCAAAGGCTGCGCCGGCCGCACGCACCATATTTCTATCAATGATCCAAACAAGGAGCGCTGCCCAAATAAGGCTAGTCAGAATATATCCGCGCGACATCACGCCAAGTAAGATATAGCCATTGGTCCAGTCCTGCGACAGCGCCTGCTGTGCAGCATCCCCAATTCTGCCATAAAGATCTGAAACCTTACTGTAGCTATAGTTAAGGATGGCAGGCACGATTGAGAAAAGAAGCGCTGGCGCATGCCGAACGTCACCGCCTGTAAAGGCAAGACGCAGGATATCACTCGCCACAACCACCAATATTGGCTTGAGAACGGATGCAGGGATCATCTGTGATGCCATCGCGATAACACCAAGAAAACCACCCACCGTGATGATGCCTGCAGCCCCAAGGGCATAATTGGTACGCGCACCCATACGCTTGTATGTTGCATGTCCAAAATAAGGTGTGGTTTGCACAACACCGCCAAACAAAGCCGAAATTGCTGTCGCAAGAGAATCAAACCGTACAACTTTGGCCGCATCAAAATCATCACCGAGTACCTTAGCGCCAGCAACAACGTTTACGCCACTTGCTGCAATCAACAGTGCGAACGGCATAATAATACCAAGGTAATTAGTGACTGACCCAAACACTGCAAACAAACCAGCCAGTGTTGGTTGTGGGACTGCTGGTGTCAACTCAGGCATATCTCGGATGATATATCCATCTCCTGCCCCCATCAAAGCCAGCACATAATATAGTATAGTACCAATGAGAATTGCGATGATGGCACCCGGCATATTGAATGGCAGCTTGTGGCCAGCAATAAGCGCAAAAGCCATAATGGCGAGTGACAGAATGCCAATCTCTGGCAATTCAAAGATGCCGTAGATAGCTTCAGCGCC
>CAXBKT010000243.1:0-3698 GCA_963976155.1 uncultured Kordiimonadaceae bacterium
AAATGTAACATGTAATACTTTGAAAGAACTCATAAATACCCCAAGTGACCATGCAAGCATGGTACCCTAAACACTTTAAATTATTACGTTGAACTAAGCTGGATCATTTTGCAGGCTACGTATCATTACCTGAAATTCATCCATCATACGCATAATCGTCGGAAGGTTTCGTCCCTGATGCGCCGACTTCTGAGCATCATGTACCAATGCGAAGGCCAAACAATCCCTTATATGAAAGGCTTGAGCACCAGCAAGAGCAAACCGTAAAAACAACTCATAATCCATCGCAAAAAACATATGGTTCTTAATATATGCTCCGGATTTTTCCCAAATCCTGCGAGACCAAAAAAGTTCGGGCTGTATGAAGTAAAAACCGCGTAACCACGTATGGCCAAAACTAATCATATCACCAAAACTGAGGCGCACCTGTTCTTCGTAAGGTAAATGTGTGTGATGCACAGATAGGTTTTCACCTCGCATACCTATCCGGCGACACCCGCCCACAACAACATCCAACTCAGCATTTTGCACAAAAGTTTTTGCTACAGCTAACAACGAGCCAGGCTCTAAGCCATCGTCACTACAAACCCATGTCATAATATCGCCTGTTGAAAGACTGAAACCCTTATTGAGTGCATCAGATTGGCCATTATCATCTTCAATAATAAGATGAGCAAAATCGGCTCTATATTGTTCCAACAAAGAGATGCTATTATCAGTAGAATTACCGTCTACTACTATAAGTTCCAAATTAGGGTACCCCTGATCCAATACAGATCGAATACACTTTTCTAAGAACTCGCCTTGATTGTAACTACAGATAACCACTGATATTTTAGGGGCCTTCTCAGGTAATTCCCAAGGTTCGCCGCTAACGCCCTCTTGGAGGTCTGCATGATCCATAGAGAACAAAGAAAGCCCACTCAAGCTAACCCCCTCAAGTTGGTCACAAGGGGCATATTGTGGGCGATCAGCCGAAAGTATAAGATAGCGGCTATCTTCAGGGACTAAATGAAGTGCATTCTCCTTGACCCATTCTAACTGACTCTCATCCAAAACAATTAATAATGGTCCCTGCTCACAAGGCGCCCGATATAAAAGCCAAGACTGGAAAGTGAACGGTGTATGCCGATAGCAAGTTGTGGCAAGGGAAACTGGTATTTCTTCAATCCGCTCTTCCCAGCCATAATGTGTCGTATCGGACATGTCAGCCTTTGACTGGAGAAGATAGTGATAATTGGCCCAGAAAATGTTGGAAACGCAAATTACCTTACCTGTAGAAGCGAGAAAATCTGCCACAGCGGCATCATCCTCCATAACCTGTTTTTTTGCTAATTCGTATGGAGCGGGTCTAGCTATTGTTAACGGAGGTGCATAAGGCCGCTGGGGAACGCCATAGAAGGCCGTGTTCGCAGAAAACCTTTGGTACAGACTGTTATTCAGCTGGTCGGCTACACAATCATCCATACCAATATAATTTGGTTGCTGAGTTATCTCTGCTAGAAATTTATCACCTTCAGAAAGATAACCATGAGTATGAAGTAACCTTTCCATTCGCTCACATTCCAAGCGAATTATCTCCTCATAATCACTTAAAGAATACTCTTCTTCGGACTGAACATAGACGTCATGGGTAGTATCCGTTTTTTTCAAGAGTCCTAGCCTTTCCAACTTCTTTATTTTTCCGGGCATCCGGAGAAACTAACTTCACAGTATAGACCAAACGATTATAGCGCTATTTTCACCAATCGCTCCTGAGCAATGATTTTTCTATCGCTCAAAAACTCAAGGTGGCCTGTATTGCAGAAATATAAATGCTTTCTGATCTCCTCTGCCAACCCACATTCATTGATGGTCAAGAGAAATCCAATAACGTGTCTCAGTATACCTCTGTTTTTATGATCATGACTAGCCTCCCTAATAAGCTGTAGCTTTGCATCACGGTCAGTTTCGTTGATGAAACTCTGGAAAAACACATATTCAGGCCTCAGGGAACACTGAGTCCGCACCCCATTCATCACAAATGATCTAAATCCTTCGTCTTTATGCAGTACAAAACTACTTGCCCCGGAGAAAATACCTCCTTTAGGAGAATACCCGAAGTTCTCAAAATCTTCTGAATACAAGCGGGTCACTAAGTCAATGGTTTTGGGATTGTATAACGAAACTAACTTATTTTTGTGTTCTTGATCAGGGGAAGAAGAAA
The DNA here is from genome assembly GCA_963976155.1 of uncultured Kordiimonadaceae bacterium. Lineage (GTDB taxonomy): Bacteria > Pseudomonadota > Alphaproteobacteria > Sphingomonadales > Kordiimonadaceae > Kordiimonas. Next base: position 2,207 of record CAXBKT010000243.1, read on the forward strand.
TATTTGCGCTCTCTAGCAATACATTGTAGGCGCTCAGATATTCTGCAACTGCGCCCATGTCTTCCAAGTGCCCGATGAAGTCATAGGAAACGAACGGGTATAATATATTTATACTTTGTCGCCTAAAATGCACATTTAGAAGAAGTGGGTCGTCAAACCCAATCACTTTCAAAAACTCCTCAAAAGGCAGACTATCCCTATTAATAGTTTCTGGTTTTAAAAAAAATCTCTCACAAAACCAAGACAATATATAAGGGTCGCCACCCAACAACTTATGAATATAGCTTGCTGCAATTCGAGAAAAGGGGTTCCTCACTACGGAAAAAATAGGCTTCTTTATAATCGCCTTTTTTGTCTCTGCTGAAGCATCCAATATTTTCTCGATAAATGGTATGCCGGTCTTAATGTGTATGCTTCGGTCAACAACCAAAGACTCTTTTTGATGCATTTTATCGTAATAGCTCCAAAGGCTAGCTTTAATGCTAGAGCACGCTGCCTTAGGGTTATTCATATAAACCAAAGGCAAGTCAGGGTGTGTATATACAGCACTCTGTAGCAAATCATCCGATACGTAGTAGGTCATTTTCAACTCAAAATTAGTACACAATATTAAACGAACGAGCAGCTCACCCCCCACCCAAGGCTGCTACTAACCTGACGTTAGACAGCCCAAGCCACCCAACTACACCTATTCAAGTTTCACAAGACGGGAATCTATTAGTGCAAGCGTTACATCAACAATGGTACAAGAAACTTCCACCTTTGCCTGTTGAAGCAGGTACAGGCTACAATAGAAATCTTGTAGCATATTGTAATATAAAGCTTTTTCAGGCACTTTATACAGCATTTTTCTTTGTTCTATAGAGAATATGGGAAACCTTTTAGACCTGTTCGCAACAACATTCACCAACTCTGATATGTTTGTGTCAGTTTCAACGTCAGCAAGATAAAGTAGTAATTCTTCTGCAACATCAAACTGCTTTTGACTGATCAGCGCACAAAATACAGTGACACAAAAAGACGTGTACCGATTGATCATCTGATCATGCAAACCCTCCGAAAGTATAATGTGCTTTGCTACCAATAGCGTTGGTTCTAACTTTGCATTGCGCAGCGCCAGTAAAATGTCTGACGGATAATCTCTAAAGCTCGAAAAAAATATTGCCTGTCCCCCCAGGGTATCTGCAACAAATCTGCTTAGAGGAGTTTCGGTTGGCACTTTTTTTTGTGCCTGCAATCCCATGCTGTCGCCCCTGAATCGGCCAGTCACCTCATTGGGTGGGAATGTTCTCTCAAAAAGCTCTATTGTCGTACCCGGTGCACTTTTCTCTCGACTAACCACATCTTTGGCCTCGGCAACAAAAGATTTCCATTTGGACGATGAGGGCGCAATATCAGCAATATCAGCAAGAGTACTATGGCACGTCAGACGAACATCTGGGATGTTGTCATGATAAACTGACACATCAGTCCGCCTCGCATTAAACACCAC
>CAXBKT010000244.1:0-3673 GCA_963976155.1 uncultured Kordiimonadaceae bacterium
CCTGACAGAAAAATGGACACAGTGATGAGCGATAACCCGGCCTATATTTTTGACACAGAAAGCATACTTCAAAACCGAGCGCGCAGCAAACGGCTGGGTAACGAATTTGATTTCTTACGCGCCGAGATTGCTGACCGCATGCAAGACCGCTTACTGGAGATCAACCGCAAGTTCAAGGAGCCCCTCGATATTGGTGGTGACTATGGCCGCTTTGCTGGCTGGCACGCTGAAACGCCGACTGCCACCATTTCAGATGAATCGCTTGGCCTTAAAAATAACAGGCACGATATCATCGTTTCTAACCTTCATATGCATTGGGTTAATGACTTACCCGGCCTGCTCGTACAAGCAAACAAAGCGTTGAAACCTGACGGGTTGTTTCTCGGCTCCCTGCTTGGCGGTGAAACACTTGTTGAACTTCGCCACGCACTGCTCGCTGCTGAATCAGAGACAATCGGTGGTGCCCACCAACGTGTAATCCCCTTTGCGGATGTGCGCGACATGGGCAGTTTATTACAGCGCGCAGGGTTTGCCTTACCTGTGGCTGATATTGACACAATAACAATTACCTATGAACACCCTCTAAAGCTGATGCAAGAACTGCGCGGCATGGGGGAAGCCAATGCCTTACTTGGTCGGCCAAAAAACTTTATGCGTCGCGACGTATTGATGAAGGCCTGCGAGATTTATGCGCGTGATTTTTCAAACGATGATGGCCGCATCCGCGCTACGTTTCAGATAATCTATATTACCGGCTGGCACCCTCATGAAAGCCAGCAAAAGCCCCTAAAGCGTGGCAGCGCAACCATGCGCCTCGAAGACGCCCTCAAGGCTGGTAAACCGCCAAAACCCTAACCTCAACGCATCACCTTTAAACGCGGCCATCTAGCCTGCCACCCCTTAGCAACAAGGCGTGCATCAAAACCTGCTGGGTCCATGTCTTTCATACCAGGTGTGATCCGTAAGATATGCTTTGCTAAATCATCAAACCCAAATGGTGCTACGAAAAGCATATTGCCAACTTCGTCCAACCGCACCCCAACGCTCGTGGCCGTTTCCGACCAATGTGTTAGGCCATCCTCAAGTGAGCCAAAAGGCGGATAGCCATGAAAATGGTGCATACGCGCCTGGTTGCGTACCTGCCAGTTTGTTTCAGGGTCTTCTGCAGTTAACGCGACCTCGTATGCATAGTCCCTTTCTGGAGAAACATCAGCGGTACAGAAATACACAACATCAATATCAGCCTTGTTAACTGTTGGTGCCGCATCATAAAGCGCATCCCACACACGGTTCCGGACAAACCCCGCAGCAATATAAGCGCCCTCGGGTCCCAAACTGCGCACCAACTCAAGCTGACGAACCGCGGCAACGTCCATCCGAATAAGGTTTTCAATCGTTTCCTGAATCAGAAAAAATCCCGAAGCATTGCGACTAAAGGACCATCCGCTGGCGGCATTTCATACTCACCCAAGTCGCGGATTTTCACCCACTTGGTACGTTGGCCTTCCATGCCCTCAACGATACCTTCCCACTTGCGGCAAACAAACAATGGCATCAACAAATGGAATTTTTCATATGAGTGGGAGGCAAAAGCAAACGGTGCTAAGCAAGCGGCGGTGATATCAATATTGAGCTCTTCTTTGCATTCCCGGATTAATGCTTGCTCAGGCAGTTCGCCTTCTTCAACTTTACCTCCAGGGAATTCCCACATACCCGCCATAGATTTACCCGCAGGCCGCTGCGCAATCAATACACGGCCATCCGGGTCAATAAGGGCAATAGCAGAGACGAGAATTGTATCAAGACCCGCGCCAATACGTACGTTTGGTTCAGGGCATTCATCCATAAGAGCATCCATTATAGCGGTTCCAAAATCAGGTAAACACAACGACTGAAAATCACAGGCAATGCTGCGCATGCTATCCGCACATATGGAAGGAGAAAAGAGACAATTGAACTGGACAGAAAATTAAATTCCAAAGCAAGCAGTTGATACCGCTTGCTGGACAATAGAGCAATAGCAAAAACTATCTTCGTGGGCCTCTCGCTATACGAAAAGCCCTTGGCAAAAGCCGATATGGCTTATGCTATTATTGATATGCAACCTCACGGTAAGCTTCATCACGGTAAGCCGACTTACGGCCACCTACTTTACCTTCACGGTCCATCCGCTCTGAAATGATACGTTGGGCTCGCACAACTTCTTTTTTCATATATTCAAGTTCAGCAAGCTTATCCTCGCCATCATCAGCGTAACGACCAAGTGCGTCTTTAAGTGCTTCATCTAGTTCCGCAAGGAACTTCATTTGAAGCTCTAGGTTCACTTTAGGCATAATCTTCTCCGGCACTATTAAACACGGTTCACCCCCACCGGAGTTATCTATTCAAGATATATGCCAGAGATTTATCTGTTATATTTCAGTATCTTATATATATTTTTCCACAAACACGGTAAATTTGAACTATCGAGTGAGCTGGAAAAAAGGGCAATAGGCAAAAACCGCCTATCGCTCTATCTAGCTTCGATAATCAGCATTGATACTAATGTAACCGTGAGTTAAGTCGCACGTCCACACTGTCCCCGCGCCACCACCCACACCAACATCAACACGGAACAATATGTCTTGACCAACCATATGCTGGGACGCTGCTTCCTCGCTATAGTCAGAGACCACCATGCCATTTTGAGCAACCTGCTGATCACCGATCCATATCTGCAACTTATCGCGATTAGCAGCCTCCCCAGATTTACCAACAGCCATAACAATACGCCCCCAATTTGCGTCCTCGCCAGCGATAGCGGTTTTTACAAGCGGGCTGTTTGCAATAGTAAGGGCAATTTTTTTGGCTGCCGCCTCATCTTCGGCACCCTCGACTGTAACAGTCACAAATTTAGTCGCGCCTTCACCGTCTCTCACAATTTGCTGTGCCAAATCAGTCATCAACTCCTGAAAGCTTGTTTTAAAAGCATCAAGCCTTGGGTCAGCAGGATCATCTATAACACCCCCTCCTGTCGCGAATGCAAAAACAGTATCGTTCGTTGAGGTATCACCGTCTACAGTTGTGCAGTTGAAACTTTTGTCTGTTGCCTCCCGCAGCAATGCCTGTAGGCAAGTCGGTGTTAAGGGCGCGTTCGTAAAAACAAAGCCGAGCATTGTCGCCATATCAGGTGCAATCATACCCGAGCCTTTTGCAATACCTGAAATGACAACACTTTTACCGTCAATTTCAGTCACCCTGCTACTACCCTTTGGGAAAGTATCGGTTGTGGCAATTGCCCGAGCTGCATCTTTCCAAAGCGCGCCTGATAACCCTGCCTGAATACGAGGCAAAAACTTCTTAAAGCTACTGACGTCAAGTGGCTCGCCAATAACACCGGTTGAAGCAAGCAATACCTCATCCGACTCACAGCCAACAACCTCAGCTGCTATTTGCGCACTTTTTACCGCTGCCTTCTTTCCTCTGGTACCAGTAAACGCATTAGCGTTACCCGCATTTACCAACAAGCAGCGCGCGCGCCCTCCTGTTGTACCGAGTGCATTCTTTGACCAATCCACAGGCGCAGCTGGCATTTTTGATTTAGTGAATACACCCGCCGCTGCTGTGCCTTCCGGGAATACTGCCATAAACAGATCTGGGCGATCCTTATATTTTAGGCCAGCGGCAACGGCAC
>CAXBKT010000245.1:0-3651 GCA_963976155.1 uncultured Kordiimonadaceae bacterium
AGGCTCATAACCTGAAGGTCGTAGGTTCAAATCCTACTCCCGCAACCAATTAAAGCCAGTTAAGTCTATGACTTAGCTGGCTTTTTCTTTTTGTGGTTTACAGCAAGAATCTCCCACGTGTAGCCTTAAATGGCTAACACACTTCTATCACATTTAGCACATGGTTCGCAGTCAGCTCATTTTGGGGAGAGATGCTGGTGTCACAAGGAGTCCAACACAAGATTTTAGGCGACAAGGTCGCCCTATACCGCCGCCCGAACAGTTCACGGTGGCATTGCTCTGCGTCCATTAAAGGAAGGCAATACCGCGCTACAACCAAGCAGGATAGTTTGAAGGCCGCAAAGGATGTTGCTCAAGATTGGTATATGGAGCTGCTTAACAAAGACCGTTTTGGAGAGCTGTCTTCAGGCAAAACCTTCAAGGAAGCCGCGAAGAAGTTTGAGCTTGAGTATGAGGTCATTACCAACGGTCGGCGCAGTCCTAAATGGGTACAAGGACATAAAGACAGGCTTCGCCTGCATCTGCTGCCTTTCTTAGGGAGTAAAGCTCTTAAAGAAATAACCTCAGGGGTTGGACAAGAGTACCGCGTTCACCGGATGACCAAGCCTGCGAGGTGGGATGAAATCCACGTTGATAAGGAAACGGGTGCGCCAAAGCCTTGGAAACATCCCGCCCGAAACACAATCCACAATGAAATTGTCACCATGAGCATGGTACTCAAAGCCGCGCAGCGTCATGGTTGGATAGAATATATTCCTGACTTGTCTGATCCGTATCGCCGCCAGAGCAAGATCGAGCACCGGCCTTGGTTCACGCCTAAAGAATATAAACAGTTTTATGAGGCCACACGGGCGAATGCTGCAAATCCTAAAAACCCCCGTTTTAAATGGTATGCGGAGCAACTGCATGACTATGTACTGATTATGGCGAACACAGGGCTGCGTCCTGATGAAGCCAAGCGCCTTGAGTATAGAGACATAGAGATTGTGGACGACAAAGCCACCGGCGAGACTATTCTTGAGATTGAAGTACGTGGGAAACGCGGTGTTGGCTACTGCAAAAGCATGCCGGGGGCGGTGCGCCCATATGAGCGTATGCTTACCAGAAATAACCCTGAACAGACGGATCGTTTGTTCCCATCAGACTTTAAAAAGATGCTGAACGGCATCCTCACAGAGCAAAAGCTGAAGTTTGACAGGAACGGGAAAGCCCGGACGGCCTACAGCTTGCGACACAGCTATATATGCTTCCGGCTCTTAGAGGGAGCCGACATCTACCAGGTAGCCAAAAACTGCCGCACCAGCGTGGAGATGATTGAAAAGCACTATGCCGCCCATCTCAAGGATATGATCGATACCAGCCTCGTAAATGTGCGGAGGAAGAAGAATTGATTTATTGAGTTATCAAAGTCCTATTTATTGCCGCTTGGCGTCAGCTTGTTTGGGTTTTTATTGTCGAGTAGTTTGTAAACCATGCTGATGATGTACAGGCCAGCTAAGAAGGCCATAGTAAGAGATAAAATATGGTTTCCAATATTTTGCCACTCAAGAGTTAAAGGATAATTTTGTAACAATTTATCATACTCTTGGTCATTGAGGCTCACATAGCCAACTAGAAAGAAAAATGGAAGAAAGTGCATTATTAGATTCTCATTGCTCATTTTAGCTCTGAAATACAGGGCTGAGAAAAACGTAAATGCAAATAAAGTAATTGAGAAAAATGAAGCAGGGCCTATGGATAACGCCAGTTTTCCAGTATTATCAAATAGTTCAAAATCTTGATGATTGATCACTATAGCGATCGATGCTGCGCAGGAGAGCAAGAATATAATATTAAAAATGAACGCGAACGCTGCTTCAATATATTTCCTCATCTCATAGTCTTTACTTACACCAATATAAATGAAGACAATGCTCACAATAATCTTACCTATATTCCAAAATAGATCAAAAATACCTTGAAAGACTGGACTCTCACTACTTGAATCTAACAGTAGCCCAAGAATATCTGCCCATGTTGATATATGGCCAAATAGTGAAGTGACTAAAATGAAAAGATATATAGGGCCGGAGTTTTTATAAAAAGAGGTTGCTCTTTCATGAATAGAAGCAGCAATCCTTAAAGATTGCTGCTTCCATGTATCGACTAGATTTAGTTCAGGGATTTCTCTTGAATCTTTGCTACCAGACATGCAACCCCCGAAACAATTAGACAAAGTGTTGAAAACGATATCATCATATAATCCAGCCCCTGAATCTGCCGAGGCGCACAGGGGAAAATTCCCGACACCCCGACCCAATGGCCAGATTTCTTAAACGTACTATTGATCAAAAACTTCTGAGTTTTCGATCAGATGTAACTTAACTCTTAATTTATATTGTAGGGGTGGTATTTTGCAATTTCAAGCCCCGAGGAATTTGTGGCTATTTCCACATCCGACTAACCAACTCCCGCCTTTCATCGCCAACAGCATCAACGTAAATGGCCGTAGTGGACATATTGGCATGCCCAAGCAGTGATTGAACCACGTTTAGCGGTACGTTATGGGTAACAGCATGAATGCCGAAGGAATGGCGCAGTCCTTTGCAGGTTCCGTAAGGCATTTTGGTGTTAACGCCTGCTTTGTTCATCGTATCTTTTATCAGGCGCCATGCTTGTGAGCGTGACCAATCCCATAGCATCGTGCTTTCATCGCTGTTTAAGGCATGTACAGACGCCAACTCGCTAATAAAGGTTCTAGGAACCGGTATCGGGCGGAAGTGCGGTGTAGCACTGCGTTTTTTTAGGGATTGGATAATAATTTCGCCTGCTGCCATATCTATACGGTCAGCAGTTAGGTTCAATGCCTCGCTGATGCGGCATCCGGTAAAATATAGCAGTTGGCAGAGGGTTTTAACTTTGGCTGGCTGGTGTTTTGATGTTTCAAAAAAGGCCTTGCGTTCGTCAAGGGTAAGATACAGGCGTTTGCCTTGTGAGTTTTATAGTGAATATGTGTTATTCATAAACCATTCTTGCCGCTCCCATCTGTGTTGTACAGAAATCTACATCAAAAACAGGGCCTTAGCCCTGTAAATGACCGCACCCCCGTGCAGCGGCGATGCAACACTTTTGTACATAGTGTTGCATGAGCCATGCGCTCATACGTCTCAAACGCTTACTCACGGGGGTTTTATGAAGTTCAGGTCGTTCAGTTTAATTTTAGCAGTAATTTCTTTGGCTGCATGTGATGGGATTGGTTCTTCCAAGCCCGATAGTGCAGCCGTTGCCAGAGTCTACGGTGCAGCGTGGGGCAAGAGTGTCAGCCCTCATAATATTCAAAACCTACAGTGTGTTGAAATTGGTGGCGATGGCATCTGGCAATGCACTTTTACTCAAATCATTCCTGCAAGTAGTGTTCTGCCCCAAAGGCGGCAGGACAACCGTATCAACCTCAAAAAAACATCTAGCGGCTGGGTATATGCCAGATAGGAGATGTAGGTGAAAACGTTACTGACAGTATGTTTTATAGTCGCTTGCAGTACTGGTATTGCAGCACAAGAAAGCGGTCTATGGGAAAAGGCGTTTGCGCGTCCACATGGGGCTATTTTGGTTGATGAAGTTTTGTATGAGCCTGAGCGCTTTATGGTTCGTAATCAGGGCCAGCGCATTAAA
>CAXBKT010000246.1:0-3647 GCA_963976155.1 uncultured Kordiimonadaceae bacterium
ATATGTTCCCTGAACTATTTGACCGGGTTACTTCACGCTCGGTGGCCAGCCAGAGAAATTTTCGGGTAGCGGTTGCCAGGACGCGTTCATTTGGTAGAGATCCATATCAATTTGACCGTTACAGGGCAAAACTTGATGGTCCGGACTTAGCAGGGTTAATCGATGTGATATTCGCGCTAAATTATTGTCATTGAAGAAGATATGCATATCTCCTTGATTTGGTGAAGTTTGTTTCGCTGAATAATTTTGTGGATCATCCAATTTGAAACGGCCCATTTGCATAAAGTCATTAGCTCCAAAGCGGATTACACCAAAAACCTCTGGAGAGCTTTGTTTGCGATTGATACTTTCTGCCGCTAAGTTCATTAGGAGGTTTTCGTCCTTAAAACGTATGATTGCCCCCCATTGTGGGTTGCCTTGGGCGTCGTAATATGCGCTTGAAATGCAGACTTCCTTGATGATCTCAGTAGTGATGTTGAGGACAGGCTCTGCACGATAAATTGCAGCAAGTGGCAAACTCACGGCGTTGCCATTACCGTAAGTTACTTTCTGGTAATTGCGGTCTGAACTAATACCTTTAGCAAAGGCATCAAAGTGATGCCGCTCGTAGGCGACCTCGCGGTATGTATGGTTTTTAAGAGGGCCTATAAGGTCAAAATGAGCAAGGGTTTCTAGGACAATATCCAGAATAAAGATGTTAAAAAAAATGCTTATACCAATGCCGACAGTAACACCTTTATTGTAACTTTTCATGACTGTGCCTTCCCAAAGTTGCATTCTGTAGTACGCGCGGCAATGTGGCCACTGGTGTTGAACAAAAACAGAACAAAATTATTTACAACATATTTTTATTGGTTTAGCAATAACACGTTAAACGAGATTAAATAATTGGGGGTTTTATGAAGAATGTGATTATTGGCTGTGTGCTCTGCTTGGTGCTTGGGGTGCCTGTGGTGGCTGGGGATAAAGTTCGTGTTTCCTATGAAGGAGAAGAACAGCGCATTGATGTAGGTGACATTAAACTGACATCTGTTTGTTCGTTAAAACAGAAAATTGCAGATATGTATGGCCTAAAAAATAGGGATTTTGACCTTAAAAAATTGGGTTACAAACTTAGTGAAGACAAAACGCTTTATGCCGCGAATGTCCGCAATAACAACGCCTTGCAAATCGTGCCAGTAAGTAGCGGTTCCTATCAATGTTAACCAAATGAATATCCCCCTTTAAGAACATACTTAAAGGGCTCTTTTTAAGGTGTTGCTGAGCGAGAGGCTTGGCAGCGCCTTTTTTATTGGCCCCCTGTCTGTGCGATGCAGATTGGATATCGCGGCCATTTGAACGCCCGTTGGGCATATCCGACAATTCAAAATAAAGGACAGATGATATGGAAATCACTGACTTGAAAACCGCGATTGATGATTATTCAGACGCTGCTGAAAACGGCATCATGGACCTTAAATCTCGACTTGATGACATGGAAACAAAAATGGCACGCCCTGGCGGTCACGACGACTGTTTTGTGGGTGCTGATGACCATGAGCATAAAGACGCTTTCATTACTGGCTTTATGCAAAAGGGTGATGATACAGCCCTCAAAATGATTGAAACAAAAGCGCTTTCTACAGCATCTGGCGGCGACGGTGGTTTCGCGGTTCCAATGGTGATCGATACTGAAATCGAAAAACAATTGAAGGCGCTTTCGCCGCTTCGTTCAGTTGTTAAAGTTAAAACCATTGAAACAAGCAACTACAAACGCCTCGTGAACACTGGCGGCGCTGCTGCTGGATGGGTTGGTGAAGCTGGTGGTCGTACAGAAACGGCTACACCGCAACTCAAAGAGGTGGTGATTGAGCCAGGTGAAATTTACGCAAACGCCGCTGCAACTCAGCGTGCGCTGGATGATATGCAATTTGATGCTGAAGCTTGGCTTCAGGAAGAGGTTGCTGAGGAATTTGCAGTGCAAGAAGGCGCAGCGATTGTAAACGGCGACGGTGCCAATAAGCCAAAAGGTTTTTTGCATGCCGATTATGCTGCCAGCATCGGCACGGTTAATACCGGCGTTGATGGGGCTTTTGCAGCAACGGACGCGGCAGACATTCTGGTTGATTTAGTGCATGCCCTGAGTACGCGTTACCGCCAAGGCGCCAAATTCATTATGAACAGCAAAACACTCGCGGCTGTGCGTAAAATGAAAGATACGGATGGCAACTTCATCTGGCGCGCAGGTCTCGCAGAAGGCCAGCCTGATATGCTTCTGGGTTACCCTGTGGTGGAAGCAGAAGATATGCCTGATATGGCGGCTGGTTCACGCTCCATTGCTTTTGGTAACTTTGAGCGGGCGTATACCCTTGTGGAACGCCACGGCGTGCGTGTTCTACGTGATCCATATAGCAACAAACCATATGTGAACTTCTATGCGACAAAACGTGTCGGCGGTGCGCTGGTGAATGAAGAAGCGCTGAAACTGATCGAGTTTTCTGTCTAACCTCGACGAACAATTTAACAAATTTAAAGCAGGGCTTCGGCTCTGCTTTTTTACTTTTAACGCCTTTCTATCCACGCCTTTTCTAGGGAAATATTATCATGCTGGCCAACAGGGTTCGGGAATTTACGACAACAGTGGGAACAGGGGATATCACGCTTGGCGGCGCGCTTGCAGGCCATGTTCGTTTTGTTGATGCTTTTGCTCCAGGCGACAGTGTGATTTATGTGATTGAGGACGCTGATAACTACGAAATTGGGATAGGTACTTTATCCGGCGCTGCATTACTGGCGCGTACCACAGTTTCAGAAACATTGGTGGACGGTGTTCTTGACAAAGAAACACCTGTTGCAATCGCCCTTTCGGGCTCCGCCCGTGTTTACTGTGCTGTTTCCGCGGACTATCTGCTAAACCCGATAAAAGAAGCAGACCTTATCAAGGAGGTAACAACAGACGCCGGTGTTTATATCGACGGTGTGCACCTGAAAGATGGCGGCGGTGTTTTCTCTGGCAGTTTGGATGTCGTTGGCGACACGAGCTTTGGCGGTGATGTGCGTGTGGCTGGGAGTATCTTAAGCGACAATAGCACTGGCGGTATTGTTGTTAGTTCCGATACGAGTGTAGGTGCTGGTTCTAATATAGTTATGTACCCAAGTGCTCACGCCACCAGAGCTAATGATATGGACCTGCGGGTAAATAGTACGCCTTGGTTATCATGGGATAACAGCGCAGGTACTGCCATTTTCTTTGGCGCGGTTGGCATGGGGGGCGCTCCTAACGCTGCGTACACAACTACCATACATAATAGTACTGGTGCTCATCTCCGACTAGAAAATGACGGCGAGTTGGGGTTTGTTAATCTATCTGATTCAGGGAACCTAAATCTATGGGCGCACGGTGATACGGGTGACAGCGTAGACATACTGACAGGCTCAGGTATTGGGACCGTTAACGCCTCGTTTTCAGCTACTATGTTTAATGTAAACACGGATGCCAATTTCTCCGGCTCATTAGACGCTAAAGGTTTGTTCGTGCGAGACTCTGCTGGTGGGAGGATCGTACTTGACGATGTCCGTCGTCGAATGATTTGGGCTTAGTTTAGTATTTTATTTGTTCGGGATCAACGCTTATGGGACAAGTTTAGTGATTTAGACATTGGAGACTT
>CAXBKT010000247.1:0-3601 GCA_963976155.1 uncultured Kordiimonadaceae bacterium
TTGGCGTTCTAGCTTTCCAGATGCCCATTGAGCGAATTCGCAATATCATGCAACAAAATGCAGGCATGGGGGAAACTGGGGAAGCTTTGTTGGTTGGGGCTGATCAGTTAATGCGTTCTGACTCGAAATTTTCAAATGAGAGCACAGTTTTACGTACGAGAGTATCCGATGCGACTGTCACTGCTGCCTTAAGAGGCCAAGAGGGTATTGAGGTTGTTAATGATTATCGCGGAAATGAGGTAATTTCGGCATTTACATCCATTGATGTACTGGGGACAAAATGGGCAATGGTTGCCAAGATGAATATGGAGGAAGTGAACCGGCCAGGGAACGAGATGGGCTGGACAATTCTTGGTGTTGCCTTTGTTTTTTCAGTTCTTATGGGTGTGGTCGGGGTATTGTTTGCCCGGACCATAACTAAACCGATAAATCAAATGGCTGGTGCAATGGGTGCTTTGGCTGGTGGTGATGCGGAGGTTGAAATTCCTAGGTTGGGTGCTGCAGATGAATTGGGCGCCATGGCCGAAAGTGTTCAGGAATTTAAAGTTAATCTCATTGAGCGGCGGAAGTTTCAAGAACAAGAGAAAAAAGCTCATGAGATCGCAAAGGTTAATGCTCGAATAAAAGCTGCCCTTGACGGAGCCAAAACCAATGTGATGCTGGCGGACAATGATTTCAATATCACATACATGAATGAAACAATGGTTGCGATGATGCAAAATGCTGAAAGTGACCTGCAGAAAGATCTGCCGAACTTTGATGTTTCTAAGCTTATCGGCACAAATATTGATGTGTTCCATAAAAATCCGGCGCATCAACGCGGGCTTTTGACCGCGTTGGAAGAAACATATGAAGCAAAAATTTCTGTGGGTGGGCGTACTTTTGAGCTCGTCGCGAGTCCTGTTTTTGATGCTGATAATGAGCGTATTGGAACAAGTGTCGAATGGGCAGATATCACTGATCGGTTGGCTGCAGAACAAAAAGCTCAGGAGATTGCCGATTCAAACGCCCAAATTAAGCAGGCTTTGGACAAAGTCACGGCGAATGTGATGGTAGCAGATGCGAACATGCATATTGCATATATGAATGAAAGCATGTTGGAGATGTTCCAAAATGCAGAAGCTGATATTAAGAAAGTTTTACCAAACTTTGATAGTTCTAAGCTTATTGGAGCTAACCCTGATATCTTCCACCAAAACGCTGCCCACCAGCGAGGCATGATGCAGTCACTTCAAAGTACACACAGTACAGAAATTAGTGTTGGCACTCGTAAGTTTACGCTTATAGCAAATCCAGTCTACAATGAGGATGGTTCACGCATTGGGACCGTGGTGGAGTGGGGCGATGTTACGGCTGAACGGTTAACCGAGGTTGAGGTGAATGCGGTTGTTACAGCCGCTGTTGCTGGCGATTTGACCCAGAGACTTGATCTGTCAGGCAAAAGCGGATTCATGCGGAATGTATCTGAAGGCATTAATAGTTTTGCTGAGGTCTGTGACAAAGGGCTGAATGATATTGCTGACATGTTAAAAGCGATGTCGGCTGGTGACCTTACCAAACGTATTACGGCTGAATACCAGGGCACGTTTGATGACCTGAAGCAAAATGCCAACGGGACAGCCGATAAGCTCTCGGATGTGTTGACGCAAATTATGATGGGCGCGGGTGAAGTTAGTAATGCTTCGACAGAAATCGCCTCTGGCAGTGCCGACTTGTCGCAGAGAACAGAACAGCAAGCTTCTTCGCTAGAAGAAACTGCAGCATCCATGGAAGAGATGGAGGGGGCTGTTAAACAAAATGCTGAGAACGCTGCAGAAGCCAATACACAGGGTACAACGGCCCGAGGTGTTGCTGAAAAAGGCGGTAAGGTTGTTGAAAATGCAGTCGATGCTATGTCACGCATTGAGGAAAGTTCTCGTAAAATATCAGATATTATTGTTGTGATCGATGAGATTGCCTTCCAAACTAATCTACTGGCTCTTAATGCTGCCGTTGAGGCAGCGCGGGCAGGGGACGCTGGTAAGGGGTTTGCGGTTGTTGCATCTGAAGTACGAGCACTTGCACAGCGGTCGTCTGAAGCGGCTAAGGACATTAAAGGGTTGATTGTAGACAGTAATACACAAGTGAAAGACGGTGTTGAGCTGGTAAATGAAGCAGGGCTTCAACTCAAAGAAATTGTAAGTTCCATTGGCCAAGTGACAACACTTGTATCTGAAATTGCTGGAGCGAACCAAGAGCAAGCAACAGGTATTGCTGAGATTAACAGAGCGATTGCTGAAATGGATGAGATGACGCAACAAAATTCCGCACTAGTTGAGGAAACGGCTGCGTCAGCAAGGTCACTCGAAGAGCAGTCAGATGCTATGCATGAACGCGTGTCCTTCTTTAAAGTTGGTGATACAGGTGATGGTTTGACGACGGAACGGTCATCACGAAACGATACTGTTTTGGAGAAGGTGTTGAAGACCAAACCTAAAGCATCAACGAAAAATACTTCTGCAAAACAAGAGATGGCTACTGCTGGGGCCGATGATGATGACTGGGCAGAGTTTTAATTTGATATTTTGGGACCCGAGGGCATTTAGCTTTCGGGCGCTTCAGTAAGCCTAGGGCCGCTATGGTGGTCACGTGGGAGTTGAATTTCTATGACACCTAGGGATCGTGAATTTAAGCTGAGCCGGAAGGAATTTAATGCGATACGTGGTATCGTATATGACCGTACAGGCATCACCTTAAAAGAAAACAAAGAGGAAATGGTCTATAGCAGACTGTCTCGCCGAATTAGAGCGTTAGGTGTTGTGGACTTTCGGTCATATTTAGATTTTCTTCATAGTGAAGAGGGGCAAGAAGAGGTCTCGGATTTTGTCAATGCTATGACAACAAACCTGACACGATTTTTTAGAGAATCCCACCATTTTAAGCACCTAAGGCATGAAGTTATAAAGGCAAAAGTATTAGCCGCGAGGGCCGGTGTTGGAAATAGAACGCTTCGCATTTGGTCCGCAGGCTGTTCTTCGGGAATGGAGCCATACTCAATAGCAATGACTGTTATGGCGTCACTCCCGGCACGAGAAAATTGGGATGTTCAGATCCTGGCCACAGATATTGATACTAATATGCTTAACCGCGGAAGAGAGGGTGTTTACCGTATTCAAGATGCAGAAGGCATCCCTCCAGCCTTAAGTCAGAAGTACATCACTGTAAGTGACGGCAGCATATATATGGCCGATGATCTTAAAAAAATAATTAGCTTTAAGTACATGAATTTTATGGATGATTGGCCAATCAAGAAAAAGTTCGATGTCATTTTTTGCCGAAATGTCATGATCTATTTTGATAAAGAAACCCAGACACGGCTCGTAAAAGGGTTTGTAAAACTTCTAGAGCCTGATGGCGTTTTATATGTTGGGCATGCAGAGGCGCTGGTCGCTAAGTTTGACGAATTGGTCGCTGTGGGTCGTTCATCCTTCAAGGTAGCTTCAGTGCTGCAGGAGTGTGGATAATCTATGGTTAGGGCCAGTTTAGAAAGGCGAGATGTCAGCCGAAATAACTCCGAAATACGCCGATATTTCGACACTAAATATAAGCATATGGTCGTGAA
>CAXBKT010000248.1:0-3591 GCA_963976155.1 uncultured Kordiimonadaceae bacterium
GACGCGCTATTCGGTTCGCCCCGCCAACAAGAAGCGTTGCGTTCAGCCCTTGGGCCACGAGCTGCGGGCGTAGAAGGTCAAATAACCATAGAAAAGGCATTTGCGAACACCCATAAGGCTTTGACTGGGAACAGCACAACAGCCCGGCAGATGGCAGAAATGGGCTTAAGTTCGGCAACCGGTGCGGGTCTTGGGTATGCAGCGGGTGGAGATATGCAATCTGCTGGTGCTGGTGCAATCGCGGGTGCGTTAATGCGCAAAGGCGTACCAGCAATGACGCAAAGAATTTCAGCCAATAAGAATGCTGCATTATCGCCGCTGGTTGCTCAATTACTGATGGGGCGAAAGCTTCCAGAAGAAGCTGTTAAGTCCGCAACAGGCAACCCAGCCGTAAGGCAGATGATTATAGAGGCTCTCATCAACAAAGCTGGCGCTCAATAAAGGGGATATAAAAAAACCGTGACCCAAGGGAATATTAACAGCCAAGACAAGTACAAATAGCCTAGCTTTGATAGATGATGTTTTTGAGATGTGTAGGCAATCCAGACGCACCAAGTCGTAAACAGCGCAAACGCCAAGCGGCCTAGAAAGTAAGACGCAATTATCCCTGCCAGGTCGTCTATATATGCATAAAAATCTTCAATAAAACCCATATGAATCCCTACCAAAGTTTGGTCAAAAGTCAAGAAAGGCAAGCCATGTTACCCAATGAATTAGTTGAAGCGGCTATCCGCATTATGGACACTCGAGATATCACAACTTTCGAGGGATATTGTGAAAGCTTGTTCGACATGTACGAACTTCTGCCTGAGATATCCTGCCATGACGAATTTGATGAGGGCCATAAAGTACATCAAAATATCTCTGGGCAATTTCCTGAATGTGAGTTTATGTCTGAGTTAAGCGTCTTCCTTATTGCTCTTGGCGCAAGACTGGGTGACTTTCAAAAGCGAATTGGTATTCATTAGAGAAATCACACTACTGCAATTTTACTGTAGTCGAACGGCAGCTTAGGGCCGTAAGTGTCAAATCTTACAAAAATTCGAATTGGTAATATGGGCTCTAAGCAGACATTGGTACTCCACAGCTTAACTTCTGAAACGCTACTTCGTATCTAGTCGCGATAAAAAACAGCAGAAGGTTTCATTTGAACAGACAAATTCAGCACTTAACAGCTTCCGTAATACCCACGCGAAAAACTACAATACTCTCTGGCGTGGCCGTTGCTTAGAATTATCTCTGCAATATCGTTGTCACCTAAAAAGCAAGTCGCAACGGTACGCTTGTACCTATCGACAGCAACCTTTTCACAAGTAACAGTTTTACCTTTGATAAGTCGCGTCACGTAAGCCTTCGATGCTTGGCCACCCGCGTTGTCGCGTTCTGGTGCATCTATACCCCAAATGCGTATAGGCCATTCGTGGCCTGATACTTTGAACGTGTCACCGTCAGTCACCCAAGTTACACGCCCAGTGAATGTATCGTCGGGATCATCTGGTGTGATGTAAATAACGTAGATGAAACCTAGAAAGGCCAACAATGTCAAAAGCGATGACAGGTGTTTCACTTCAATGCTACGCCAAAGCCCAGCGCGGTTTCCCCTGCTTCTAAGAATTGCACACCAGCGGCTTCAAGTGTCTTTTGCAAGGCGTCTTGGTTTGTGGCGGTCAGCGTCTTGGATCGCCCGCTTTCAAAACTCTTGATTGTATCTAATGGGATGCTAGCAACATCTGCTAGCTTAGGCGCACTCCATCCGAGTAAACCCCTTGCACCTTTTACGACTTCTTTTGTCAAAATCATTATATTTTCCATAAGTGTAATTTAATACACCATTAGTGTTGACGCAACCACTATTAGTGTGATACACCGTTAGTGTAGCAACGGAGTAAAAACAATGCAATTCACATCTAAGCAATTCGACAACGCACAACCCATCTATGACATTCGCGCCATTATGAAGGCTGCGCATGAGAGTGTCCGTTCGTTGCGGAAATGTGGGTTCAATGATGAAAGCTATGCGGTGATGTATGCGGATCGATTGGCTTACCAATGGAGTGAAGCCAAGAGGATCGCATCAGAGGCGCTTTTAACCCACGCTCAGCGTCGTTCGACTCAAATCCGTAAGCACATCGCACTATTACAAAACAAACCTTGGGGCGTGGATATTTCACGCCGTGAAAATGAATTGAAAACTGAACTGGCTACATTAACCGCATCTTAGGAGGACCGAATATGTCTGATAATAAAAAGCCCATTTTAAGCACAGAAAAACCATTCAGAAACACGAATGAATTGCAGAGAGCATTGACTGAGGCCGAGGGGCTTTTGTCCGTAGCTTTGTTTTGCTTCAATAAAACCGACGATAAAACAGTTCTAGGCGGTGTAGAGGCAGCTCTATTTAAAGCTATGGTGAATGTTAAAGCCACTGGAAAAGCTCTCGACAGCGTGAACGTGCATAAGCTGGCTGAATTCAGCAAGGGGGTAGCGGCATGAGCCAGAATTTAACAGTCGAAAGTGTAACACGCGATGGGTACACAATTCACGGTTTAATCAATTCAATTATATTGCTTTTACATGAAGCCGAAAATTTTACGGGCTGTGACGAGGCAATTTGTTGCGCACAAGCGGCTAGTGAGTTGGCATATCGAAACTTGGACGCACTGGACGTCCTTGAACGAAATGCTGCTAAAGCAAAAAAGCCCGCGCAATAATCCCGATGTTTAATAAGCACCGAACGAAACAAGCAAAAGCACCGACAAAACAAGTAGGCAAAGGCTTATGACTTGCGGCGCATGTGATCCTAAGGCCTTTGAAGCGTCCTTGGAACTATCTGAGGGCGCAAAGGTGTTTGGTTACACTTGCAACCACAATCCCGCCTATGATGTGCGTAGCTTGTACTACCAAGGGGCGGGGCTTGTTATGTGGGATGTTCCAAGCCCGACGAATACCCTTACACGGAAAAGCCTAAAACTATTGCTCAAAATCGCTCGCACCGGTGATCTTTTGATCCTGTCAGGTTATTCTGACCTAGGGACGCGGCAAACAACACAGAATAAGGTCTTAGAAGCGATTCACGGCAAGGGAATCCGTGTTATGGTTCTTAAGGAATTGTAACTTACAGCGAGCGTACCAGAAAATACGGCCTAACCAATATTCAGGTTCAGGCATGACAGATATAAAAACAAAAAGAATTTTCGAGCAGCAATTTAATTAGCGGAGACCGCACAATGAATTGTTACACACAAAATCGAAGTTTCTACCAGCCGTAAAGCAAATTGTTGGTGAACATATGTTGCGTGCAGCACCTGATTTGGTGGACATGCGCGAAGCAACAGACCTGATGACTTTGGATGGCACCGACAAGCGTATTGCTGTGCGTATCCGGCGACATGGTATTGCCGCGAAGTACCCCTATCAATTCACTGTACGAGCAAAAGTCAAATCAGGCGTAAAGACGGAACTCGCTAAGATTGTAGAGGGCTATGCTGATTGGATGTTTTACGGCCACGCCAATTTTGCAGGGGATGGGTTGGGCTTATGGTGGCTCTTGGATTTAAACGCACTCAGATCCGCTTTGATCCGCAGGGATCG
>CAXBKT010000249.1:0-3562 GCA_963976155.1 uncultured Kordiimonadaceae bacterium
GGATCGTATTATTGATATTTCTAGGCGGGGGGCACAGCTACTAGGGTTTCAAAAACAAGGCCTTACTAAGGTTCGGATACAAGCAGTTAATGAAAATGGCCAGCTTGTAGCCCGCAGTCAACGGCCGACCGCCGTGTCTACACCCTCTGTTGTAGCTGAAACCATTGCAAGGCCAGCACCCAGTATACCTACAAAAAAAACAGCTACCGCTCTCACGCACTATATTCAGGTTGGCTCTTTCAGTCAGCGCAGTAATGCTGAGGTTCAAGCGAAGAAACTTACCAAAACGGGACACCGAGCCCGCGTGGAACAAGCAAACAATGGTTCTGGTGCGTTCTGGCGTGTTAGGGTAGGGCCCTTTATTGAACGCTTGATTGCAGAGCAAAGACTTGACCGCATCGTAGCTGATGGGTTTTATGAAGCACGCATTTTCTCGGAAGCAGTAAATTAATGAGTATGGATCAAGGGATTTCAGTTGTGACAAAGTTTCTGACACGAATTTTTATGGTTTTGACAGCGGTCAGCGGCTTGGCTGTACAGGTAAGCGCACAACAAATGGCCACACCAGCGCGGCAAGCCATTCTTCTCGACGCAAGTACCGGAAGTGTGCTTTTTGAGAAAGACGCTGACACGCCGTTTCCTCCTGCATCCATGAGTAAACTCATGACGGTTTACTATGCTTTCGAAGCCATCAAACAAGGTGAACTCAATCTTGATGATGAGGTCGTTGTATCCGATGAAGCTTGGAGAAACTGGAATAACCGTGGTTCTACGATGTTCTTAAGGGCACGAGATGTCGTTACAGTTGCTGACCTTCTTCGAGGAATCATTGTACTTTCCGGGAACGATGCTTGTGTTGTTCTCGCAGAGCATATGGCCGGATCAGAGGAAATTTTTGTGGATTGGCTAAATGGTAAAGCTACCGAACTAGGTATGACGCAAAGCCATTTTGAGAATTCAAACGGTTGGCCTGCTGAGGGACATCTAATGTCTGCGCGTGATCTGGCGACATTATCTCTACGGCTTTCCACTGACTTCCCTGATTTGTATCCAATGTTTGCCGAGCGTGAGTTTCTATACAAGGACTTTCAGTCAAATCGCTACAACAGAAACCCACTTCTTGGGCGTTTTCCGGGTGCTGACGGCCTTAAAACTGGCCATACAGAAGAATCTGGCTATGGCCTCGCTGGTTCGGCCGAACGTGAAGGCCGCCGTTTAGTACTCGTGGTTGGTGGGTTAACATCTGTCAGCGAGCGGATGCGGGAGAGCCAGCGTCTAATGCAATATGGTTTCAGGAACTTCAGCCATTACCCATTATTCCGAGCAGGTGAAACTGTAGACTATGCAGAAGTTTGGCTAGGCGATGCGGCAACAGTACCGCTCGTGATCGGCGAAGACGTGGCTATTACCATGTCCAGACGCCAACGGGCACAGATGAAAGTTAGCATTGAGTACAATAACCCAGTAGCAGCACCTCTTCAAAAAGGTCAGCAAGTTGGAGAGCTTGTAGTTGAAATGCCAGGGAGAGAAACTGTCCGTAAGCCACTCCTTGCCGGACAAGTTGTAGAAGAAGTCGGCGGCTTAGGCAAAATAGGCGCGGCTTTTGAGTATCTGTTGTTTGGTTCAGCCGGCGCGGAAAACCCACCTCAATGACAAAATTAGCTGCGCAACCAGCACGTTTCATCACTTTAGAAGGCGGTGAAGGAGCTGGAAAGTCTACCCAAATAAAATTACTGAATGAGTGGCTGGAAGGGAAAGGCATTAATACATGCCTTACCAGAGAGCCCGGCGGTTCGCCTGGTGCAGAACAAATTCGCGACCTGGTTCTCAAAGGTGCAACTGACCGCTGGACAGGGATGACGGAAGCACTCCTTATGACCGCCAGCCGTGCGGAACATGTTGAAAACAAGGTCAAACCTGCACTTGAGGCTGGAAATTGGGTGCTTTGTGATCGCTTTTATGATTCATCCATTGCTTACCAAGGGGCAGGGCGCGGCCTCGGGATGGAACGCGTTAAGCAGTTGCAAACTCTCGCCCTTGGTGATTTTCAGCCAGACCTGACAATTATTCTAGATCTGCCAGTTAAAATTGGTTTGTCACGCGCTATTGCACGGGAAAGCGCTAAGTCTGATATGGAAGATCGATTTGAGCGCATGGACATCAGTTTCCATGAGGCTTTGAGGAATGCTTTTTTAGAAATAGCAAAACAAGAATCTGAGCGCTGCGTCGTACTAAATGCAGACGCCGAGCCTAATACCCTCCAGAGTCAAATTCAGGCCCTGATTTTGACTAAATTCGGACAGCCCGATGGTTGACCTGCAAGAAATCAACGCCCACGATCCCCGTTATACAGACAAAGTCTTCGGCCACGAAGGTGCAGAGCGTTTGTTTCTTGAGGCTTTTAACTCGGACCGCCTGCATCATGCATGGCTCATAAGTGGTCCTAAAGGTATAGGTAAAGCGACACTTGCGTGGAAGTTTGCTAAGTTCCTTCTTTCTCAACAACCCGAGAATGTAGGACCAGGGCTTTTTGGCGATGAAGTGCCTTCAGAAGCAATTAGTCTTGATACTGGCCCGGAAGACCCTACCATCCAGCGCATTAAATCGGGTGGGCATGGTGGCCTAATTGTTGCTGAGCGAACCTTTAACGAAAAAACAGGCAAAATGCGTAATGACATCGTCATTGATGATGTCCGTAAACTCATAAACTTCTTCAGCCAAACCAGCGCTGAGGGAGGCTGGCGCGTTGCTATAGTCGATGCAGCAGACGAGATGAATTCAAATGCCGCGAATGCACTCCTTAAAGTTTTAGAAGAACCCCCGGAAAAGTCGATAATCTTTCTCGTTGCACACTCTCCGGGCAAGCTCTTGCCCACAATCAGGAGCCGTTGCCGTGCCATGAACCTCAATGCGCTGCCCGAAGAAAGTGTAAAAGCCGTGCTTGCGGCTCGTTTTCCAGAGATGAGTATAGATGACTTATCAAGTACAGCATTGCTTTCAAGAGGAGCGCCGGGCCGCGCCATTGAGATTGCGTCACTGGAGGGCGTTACATTGTACAAGGAAATGGTGGCTCTACTAGCAGACCTTCCGCGGTTAAACATTCCAAATGTTCATCAGTTTTCTGTCAAAATTGGCGCTGCAAAAGCTGACGCAAAATATCGTCTCTTTATCCAGATTTATTTGGACTGGATACAGCGTTTAGTTAAGCAACTCGCAACAGGTATGGGCTCACAAGAGCTTATCTCGGGGGAAACTGCCCAAATAACGCGTATTTCAGCATTTGCTGGGGTTGATCAGTGGCTAGACCTGTGGGAAAAGATGGGCGAATTGATAAATAGAGCCGATGCAGTAAACCTCGACCGTAAACAGATTATTGTTACTATGTTTACAGCGCTTGGTGCGCTTTCCCGCGGTAAGTAACTTAAATTCTATCGAAACATCAAGAGAGACCTATGACCGACAGGCAGTCTTACTATATCACGACGCCGATATACTACGTAAATGACGTACCTCACATTGGCCACGCCTACACCACACTTGCATGTGACATGCTTGCTCGGTT
>CAXBKT010000250.1:0-3553 GCA_963976155.1 uncultured Kordiimonadaceae bacterium
CTCAATCGTGCCCGCCATACCAGACGCATTATCGTTTGCACCGGGCGAATCGTCCGTTCCGTTTAAGGGGTCAGAGATACGGCTATCAATATCGCCAGACATCATCACCACGCGGTTGGGGTCGAGTATGCCCTTTTGCACAGCAATAACATTCACAATCTCAGTGGGCTCTGGGATACGGGTGCCCTGCGCCATGCCGGACACTGTGTAAACCTCAAGCTCTGCCTCGCAGCCTTCAGCAATACGGTTAAATTCCGCTTCGATCCAACGCCGAGCAGCACCAATACCACGGGTATCTGATTTAGTATCAGACAGCGAATGCCGTGTGCCGAAACCTGCAAGTTTCGTGATGTCTGTTTCAATCCTGTCAGCAGAAACAGCTTTAACAAAGCCGTGCAAACGCTGCACTTCTTGTGGTGGATCAATATGGTGGTCTGCCATCACAACATTTGACAACAAGCTTATTGCTGCTGCCGTGCCCAGTAATTTTCTCATAGTTTGTCCCTTCCCCAACTATTAGATTTTGGAACAGACTAAACCCCGCACCATGTGAAAACGCAATCAATTTGCGGTGAATGAATTTTTTTCGTTTAAAATTAACCGACTCCACTTGTCTTCATAGTGATACATACATGCAAAAACTTTACGGTAAGCATGGAGCTTTCTGGGAAAACCGCTAAGTCACAACCGTTCGTGCTGCACATCATGACACTGTCACCGCCCGCCACCTTAATCATAGCCTGGCCATCATTGAAGATAGTGGGTCCACAACCAAGCGGGACATAGAAAAAATTTACACCGCCAGTCAATAACAACGTGCAGGGTGCTTCAAGTATATGGACCTTCGCTTCAGCCAGTTTCCTGTTGCACATGACATTAAAGTTCTTAACCGGACCATCCAAAAGCTTACCAAAGCAAGCCTCGTCACCACTGAAAGATATGGGTTTAAAAGGCATACATGATAGCGGCTCAGCGGATCCACCAATGGCTAGCTTTACACCCATCCCATCAATCACGGTCAGAACCCTGTCAACACTGGGGAATATCGAGAAATCAGTATTCTCCACCATATCCGCAATACTAATGCGCCACTGGAAATCTACACTTTTTGAGTAATCAGATACAGTAGGATCAGAAGCAAGCTGCTGCGTCGTACCCAGTCCATTCTTCCAAGGGACTGTTGTATAATCAGCTGTTGTCAGATGCTGCATCGTCACTCCCAACTTCCAAGTGCCCCTTGATTAGCAGGTACATTAAGCATGGTAACTTTCTCTGAACCACTTCTGTAAGAACTCAACGCAATGTGTGATCTTGGGTGGCACAAATTGTCGTTCTGGATACATCGCATAAAGGGTTAACTCAGGCTTCTCAATCTGCGGCAGCACCTCAATTACATCCCCAGCTTCAATCGCGGAACGGGCTATAAAATCCGGAATAAAACCAATACCCAAATTTTTCTTGATACTCTCCAGCATGAAAATCGTATTATTTACTTTAAGAGTACCGTGCACCTCAACACCACCGGCCAATGGCCACACATTCTGGCCGCGAAAATAGCTATAGATAAAACAATTATGGTCATGAAGGTCCACTGGTTTTTTAATAGGGCCATGACGTTGAAAATAGCTAGGTCCTGCACACACTTTATAAGAAAACCTCATTATAGGTCTGCCAATATACAGGCTATCAAACTGCTGGCTTGCGACCCTAAACCCTAAATCAAACCCATGTTCCACAAGGTCCATCGGCGCATCTCCAAGGTGCATATCAACCTCAATATCAGGAGAAACTGCCATAAAGTCCGCGAAAGCCTTACCCAAGTCTGTGATACCAAGTGCCATCGGGGCATTCACCTTCAACCTACCTTTCGGCAAACCTTGCATATCTTGCACATAATTGTCTGCATCTTCCATTTGCAGGAGCAGTTTACGACAGCGCGTAAGATAACCCTCACCAATATCAGTAAGCTGAAGACGGCGCGTTGTGCGGTAAATAAGGCGCGCGCCCAACTCTTCTTCAAGGCGGGTTATTTCCTTACTTATCATTGATTTTGACGCGTTCATTTCCTCAGCAACCTTAGTAAAACTACCCAGTTCAGCAAGCCGGGCATAGAGTTTCATCGCTCGCAACTTATCCATGACTAGTCCATATAGTTTCCATATTTAAAACAATATATGCACATATCTTATATATATGAAGACAATAAAAGCCTGCATGCTCCTTTCATTCACGAAGACTTCCGTCTTCCAGCAAAAAGGAAAAGACATGTATACTCTCTACTATTCTCCCGGCGCCTGCTCTCTCGCCACACAAGTTGTCATGCATGAGCTCGGCCTACCTGTTACGATTATCGACAAAGGCAGTATCGACAATTTTGAAACCATAAACCCAGCAAGAACGGTACCTGTTCTCGTCAACGGTGATACAACCTTCAATGAAGGCGCTGCTATCCTGCTCCATATACTGGACCAAACAGAAAACAGCATGCTGGCCGCAGATGGTCCCGCACATCAAAGCGGTATTGAGGCAATTATGTTTGCTAACGCCACTATGCACCCTGCCTACAGCAAATTATTTTTTGGTGTTCGCGCCATCACTGACGAAACCGCAAAACAAGCCTATTTTGACCAGTGTGCTAAAGCGATCAATAAACTCTGGGCTATCGTCGACAGCCGCATTGGTGCGAAGGATTACCTCCTGGGTGACACTATCTCTCCTGCGGATATTCTACTCGCTGTCTATTCCACATGGGGTCAATATTTCCCTGTAACTATTGAGCTAGGCGAAAATACTGAGCGCATGATCCAAAATGTTCAAGCCCGCGACAGCTACCAAAAAGCAGTGGCCGCAGAAGCGGATCATGCTGCAGAAGCCGCTTAGGGGAACACTATGCCTTATGTCACCATTCGCGTAACCGGCGACAAAGTTACAAAAGAGCAAAATGATGCCCTTATTAGCCGAACAACTGAGATGATTGAGGATGTACTTGGCAAAGACCCTGAGATCACATGGGTAATTGTCGAAGAGATACCCACCGACAATTGGGGCATCGGCGGTCAATCTTACGCCGATAGACAGGCAAGCACATGATCAATATTCAAGACCCAGATGATTTCAAAACCATCACAGACATGACACAGGCCTACTTTACAGGCCTGCACTATGGCGACACAGAAAAACTGCGCGCACTATTTCATAAAGACACCGTATTGAAGGCGCCTACTATTCGACGAACAAGAGAGGAATGGCTAACACTTGTGGCTAGCAGGCCTATCCCGCATACGGAAGGCCACCCCTACGCATACAAAATTTTATCCATTGATGTCTTCGGTAAACAGGCCATGGTGAAAGCTGCATGCCCTTTATTAGGTAATAATTTTTTAGATTTCCTAGGATTGCTAAAAGAAAACGATACGTGGCAATTTGTTTCCAAAATGTATGCCGAGACCTAAACAGAAAGGACGGACCATTACCGGGAAAGTAATGGCCCGCCCGCACCATAACACGGGGTGTGTTATTCCGAATTCTCAATCAACCAACACAGCGGCGAACA
>CAXBKT010000251.1:0-3549 GCA_963976155.1 uncultured Kordiimonadaceae bacterium
ACGCATGAGTAAGAAGGCACGAAGTAATGAAGGATTCACATCTCGAATCTCACTCTCAACCTCAATATCTCCGAAGTGATACAGTTGCCCTTCTTCAACAGAGAATGTAATGAAAAAGTCTTCGCGGTTTGGCGTGAGTTCAGATACAGCAGAGATAATACGAAAATCAGCGTAACCTTCATTCAAATAATGCTGCCGCAGTATCTGCTGGTCATATGCTAACCGGTCAGGGTCAAATGTATCGTTAGACGTGAAAAACTTCCACCAACGGGCTTCTTTTGTCGCCAGCACATCTCTCAAATCACCATCGCCGTAAATCTTATTTCCAAGAAAGTTAATACGGCTAACTTTAGTCTTAGGGCCTTCTTGTATTTCAAAAACCAAATCCACACGGTTTTGTTCAAGCTGAACTACTTTCGGCTCAATTGTCGCTGCAAACCGCCCTTTACGACGGTATAGTTCCATCATACGCTTCACGTCAGCACGTACTTTTGAACGTGTAAAGACCATGCGAGGGCGCAAACGCACTTCCTCAAACATATCTTCACGGTCAAGTTTCTTATTACCTTCAAAAACAATGCGGTTAATTATGGGGTTTTCAACAACCCTTACCACCAAGCCTCCGCCCTGCTCCGTAAACTCAACATCAGAGAATAGGCCTGTCGCAAAAAGATTCTTCAAACTTTGGTCAAGTTCAGCAGGATCAAAACGATCTCCAACTTGAACCGTTAAGTAAGAAGCAATCGTTGCAGGCTCAACCCGCTCATTACCAACAACACTAACCTGCCGGATAATAGGAAGTTGCTGAACAGCAGGCTCCTGTGCCGTCACAGACGACACTAGCGATGCTCCCCCGATTACAAGCGCCACAAGGCAGCGCACCATCAAACGCACTTTAAATAAACGCAACTTTTCAGCCCATTCTTAAAATAATTTGGCATACTCTTATCAACTTTGGCCGTGAAATTGGCCTAGAGCGCCATAGATTGCAAGTCATTCAGTGTTACAAGCACCATAAAAATTAGCATTAACGCCGCTCCGGCAACAAAACCCGCTTCTTGAGCCTTCTTACTAAGCGGTGAGCCTTTGATGCCTTCAAGGGCATAAAAGACCAAATGGCCACCATCAAGGACCGGAATCGGTAACAAATTAACAATCCCAAGGTTCAATGATAGTAGTGCCAGTATCCACAGAAAATTCAGAAAGCTCACATTAGCAGCTTCACCAACCATATTAGCAATACGGGCAGGACCACCCAGCTCTTTAACCGAGCGTAGTCCCAAAACCATTTGCCCAAGCGTTGTGAACATCGTGTTTGCCATTTGCACCGTCTGACGTGTCCCTTCACCAAGAGCCCCGAACACCCCAAGTTGTTGGCGAATTGACGGCGGTGAAGAAATCCCTAGATGGCCATATGGGTATTGGTTACCAAACCTATCTTCCATATAACGAATACCAAGCGTAACCATCATAACCACAACCTGATCATCACGTTCAATCTCTACAGGAAGTGTACCGCCGGGATACAATCTAACTACCGAACCAATATCAGAGAAACGCTCAACATTCGTTCCATTTATAGAAAGAAGCCTGTCACCCGCAATAAGGCCAGATTCAGCAGCAGGGCTGCCTTCAACGACTTCGTTAACAACCGGCTCAGCTACACCAATTCCATATACAAAGTAAAAACCTGCAAAAACCAAGGCTGCAGCAATCAAATTCACGGCTGGACCAGCAAAGGCAACTAGCGCGCGCTGCCATAAAGGCTTAAAATGTAAACATTCAGCCTTTTCTTCCTCGGTAAGCCCGGAAGGTACATCTCCAGGATTACTCGCAACAGAAGCGTCACCAAAGAACTTTACGTACCCACCAAGCGGAATCGCGCTAAAACGCCAACGCACTCCGTTTTTATCAGTCCTGCCAAACAGTTCTTTCCCCATGCCAATGGAAAAAGTTTCTACACGGACGTTAAACAGACGCGCCATAGCATAGTGGCCCCACTCATGGATAAACACCAAAACGCTAAAGCCACCAATGAACGCGACTATTGTGAAAAGTAAGCCTGGGCCTTCTGTTTCCATTTTTACGTTCCTTACTCAAACATTCTAGACAAGCGTGCGAGCAATGCGGCGCGCTTCTTGATCTATTTCGAACACATTTGCTAGGGAATGTGGCCCTTTCATGTCACATTTGGAAAGAGTATCTCTCACAATATGTGCTATATTCAAAAAGCCGATCTTTTCAGCTAAAAAAGCTTCCACAGCAACTTCATTCGCTGCGTTTAACACAGTTGGCGCCGCTCCACCATCCATCAAAGCATCTCTAGCAAGCGCTAGGCATTCAAATCTATCATAATCAGGTTCGAAAAAGCTAAGAGAGCCTATCTCTGATAGGTTAAGCTGTTTAGCGGGCGTTTCCATCCGGTCAGGCCATGCTAGGCATGAGGCAATTGGAATCCGCATATCAGGAGAACCGAGCTGCGCCAAAGTACTACCATCAATGTATTCTACCATTGAATGAATCACGGATTGCGGATGAATCAACACCTCAAGTTGTTCGTTTTCAATTGGAAACAAATGAAAAGCTTCAATTACTTCAAGGCCTTTATTCATCATTGTAGCGGAATCAACCGAAATTTTTGCGCCCATATCCCAATTTGGATGTGCGACAGCCTGAGCTGGAGTTACATTTTCCAGTTCTGAGAGGTCCCGGTTTAGAAATGGCCCGCCAGAAGCCGTTAACGTGACCTTGCGAACACTTTTATAGTTCTGGTGATCAAATACTTGAAAAATGGCATTATGTTCAGAATCCACAGGTA
Organism: uncultured Kordiimonadaceae bacterium; assembly: GCA_963976155.1. GTDB lineage: Bacteria > Pseudomonadota > Alphaproteobacteria > Sphingomonadales > Kordiimonadaceae > Kordiimonas. The sequence goes on from CAXBKT010000251.1 coordinate 2,819, forward strand.
AAAGCTTGGCACCATGCGCAGCAACTTCCCGCATCATTAGATCCCCTGCACAAACCAGACATTCTTTATTGGCGAGAGCTACTGTAGTTCCTTGCCTTACTGCAGCAAGGGTTGGGCGCAATCCTGCCGCCCCAACAATTGCAGCCATAATGACATCCGCAGACTGTTTAGCCGCATCAATTATTGCATTTTCACCTGATGCACATGCTATACCGGATCCCGCTAATCCATTCTTAAGTACTTGATAATATTGATTATCACCAATCACTACCAGTTCCGGATGAAACTCAAGAGCCAAAGCAATTAATTCATCGACCCGTGAATAAGCCGTCAAAGCGACTACCTTATAAGCATCATTGTTTCTTCGCACCAAATCTAGAGTGCTTTGCCCAACGGAGCCTGTCGCACCTAAAACACTAATCGTCCTAGTTACTGTGGTTGTCATTTCAAAGCACAACTTTAAAAAGGTTGGGGGCAACAATCGCAGCAAAAGCAACCGCTGGAGCGACGAATACAAGACCGTCTACCCTATCAAGAAGCCCACCATGCCCTGGAATGAGACCACCAGAATCTTTCACACCAAATGAACGCTTAATTCGGCTTTCCACCAAATCACCTGCCTGGGACCAAACAGCAAACCCTGCAGAAAACAATATTACTTGGACAAAAGATAAGCCAAAAGGACTAAATGCAGTCAGGACTAAGCTCACAGCCACGCTAAGTACCATCCC
>CAXBKT010000252.1:0-3537 GCA_963976155.1 uncultured Kordiimonadaceae bacterium
TCATAAGCCCCAAGGCGCATGGTACCGCCAAGGTCGGTTTCACTTGTGCGCTTCTCAACGCTACCATCTTCCCTAACCCATTCAGTGATTAAACCAACAACAGGGTTATTGTGCGCTTCAAATTCAGTGGAGCCAGCATCATTGAAACCCGCTAGGTGACGCGCAGCTTCCACCGTAGCCATCTGCATACCGAGACAAATTCCAAAATAAGGTACGCCGCGTTCTCGCGCGAATTTAGCTGCAGCAATTTTGCCTTCAGTACCGCGCTTACCAAAGCCACCTGGAACAAGGATCGCATGCACATCTTCAAGACGTGACACTGCGTCTTCCTGCTCAAACACTTCAGCTTCGATCCATTCAACATGGACCTTCACCCGGTTTGCAATACCACCGTGGGTAATGGCCTCGCTGAGAGATTTATAAGCGTCTTGCAGACCTGTATACTTACCCACAACAGCAATTTTCACTTCGCCCTCAGGGTTTTGAATACGATCAACAATATCTTCCCAGCGGGTAAGATCAGGCAGGCCTGAGTGTGCAAGGTCAAACGCTTTCAGCACTTCAACATCGAGGCCCTGTTTGTGATAAGAGATCGGCACCTCATAGATAGAGCTTACGTCTAGCGCCGGGATAACGGCTGTTTCCGCAACATTACAGTAAAGCGACATTTTTTTACGGTCACTATCCGGGATCGGATGCTCAGACCGGCAAACCAGAATATCTGGCTGAATACCAATAGACCGCAAATCACGTACACTGTGCTGTGTTGGTTTTGTCTTCAACTCACCAGCAGCAGCAAGATATGGCACGAGAGTTAGGTGCACAAAAATTGAACGCCCACGACCAAGGTCAATTGAAAGCTGACGAATAGCCTCCATAAAGGGTGCTGCCTCAATATCACCTGCAGTACCCCCTATTTCACAGAGCATGAAATCAACGCCCTCTTGTTCAGCTAGGGCAAAATCTTTGATAGCATCTGTTACATGCGGGATAACCTGCACTGTGCCGCCCAGGTAATCGCCACGGCGTTCTTTTTGAATGATCTGCTGATAAATACGACCAGAAGTCACATTATCGCTTTGACGCGAAGGCACACCGGTGAAACGCTCATAATGACCAAGGTCGAGGTCTGTTTCAGCACCATCGTCTGTGACAAACACCTCACCGTGCTGCATCGGGCTCATGGTACCCGGATCAACATTCAAGTAAGGGTCAAGCTTACGAAGGCGCACACTATAGCCACGCGCCTGCAAAAGTGCCCCAAGGGACGCTGACAACAGCCCCTTACCCAAACTACTAACACCACCGGTAATAAAAATATAGCGCGTCATAAGGCCTCTCTAAACCACACCTGCATAACAGCTACGCCCTTTGGCGCACTGCTTCTACTCTATACAAAAGAGAAGCGGGGGCTTTTGGCCCCCGCTTTAAAGTCTTTTATCCATTGCCCTCAGGAAGGGATGGTAAATCTGGGAGCTGATCCTTGCTCTGCTCGGTCGGCGCTGCCGACGGCTGTTCGAGGACCGCATCAAACTCGCCTTTATTCTGACCTGTTGTTTTAGTAAGAAGGTCGCCAGCACCTCGTGCTGTCATCATGCCACCGGCACCACCACCAATACCAAGAGCACCGCCCTCAGAGCGTTGCAGCAAAATGGTAACCACAAGCGCGAGCGCTACAATCAAATGGATACTAAGCAAAACCGTTTGCATGAACCTGTCCTATAAAACGAAAACTTAAGTTGTGCACACTATACAAAATTGCGGCACAATACAAAGCGGGGTTTCTAACGTACCATCACCCCACTTGCCAAGCATTATTTATAATGCACACAACATATTTTCATTAACTACGATATGCGTCGATAATACCGTCAAAATCATGGGCCTTGAGGCTCGCACCGCCCACTAGGGCACCATTCACGTTATCTGCGCCCATCAGCACTTCTTCAGCATTTGAAGGTTTTACTGACCCACCATAAAGAATCTTAAACGTGCCCCCGATAACACCGAATCGCTCTACAAGCGCCCCGCGAATTGCCGAATGCATATCAGCAACGTCTTCCACAGTTGGCGTGCGCCCTGTGCCAATCGCCCAAACAGGCTCATAGGCAACAATAGTATTTTCTGGATTTGCCCCATCAGCAATACTTTCAGCAACCTGCCCTAAAACAACTTTTTCAGCATTCCCTGCATCACGTTCAGCTCCGGTTTCACCAACACACACGATTGCAGTTAAGCCTGCGGCATGAACAGCATCAGCTTTCCTTTTAACGAGGCCACTAGTTTCCCCGTGATCAGCGCGGCGCTCCGAGTGCCCAACGATGATATAAGATGCGCCAGCATCCTTGAGCATTTCAGCAGAAATATCACCAGTATGAGCACCGCTAACGTTAAAGTGACAATCCTGCGCGCCCACAGCAACCGACCCTTTGGCAGAGGCAGCCATAGATGCAACGAGTGTAAACGGGGGGCAAATCAACACGTCACAATCTGCATCAGCTTTTTCAGCGAGCAATGTTTCAAGTGCTTCAAATTCAGCCATACTGGTAGCAAGGCCATTCATTTTCCAGTTACCGGCAACAAGAGCCGTTGGTTTGTCCATCAGTAAATCCTATGATTTTTTAGTCTTAATTTTTATGTCTTGTTACCTAACAAAATTCGTCAAGAGACACCAGTAATCAGATTCTAATATTTCTGCGGTTGCGGAGCTACAGAAGCATGCTTATGATGCGCGGCCAATATTGCCGGGAATTAAGAAGTGTCCGGGCAAATGAACAATATAGTTTTTATTATCGACAGGAGCTGGGCGCATGCTGCTCAAACTTCGCGGAGGACTTGATTCCTTTCTAGTAACAATCCTGCTGGGCCTTCTTATCGGAGCCTTTGCAATATGGGGAATTGGTCCAAACATGCTTGCAGGGTCGAACCAGACCATCGCTACGGTTGGAGAGACCGATATCCCAACCAACCGCTATTTTAGCCAAGTGCAAAATCGCGCTCAGCAAATGCAGATCCAATTTGGTGGTCAAATCAGTACACCCGAAATCATCCGCATGATGCGCCTTGACGAGCAAATCCTGCAGCAACTTATTGTTGATGCAAGCATTGCTGAACATATGTCACAGCTGGGTATGCGTGCAGGCGATAACCTTGTACGTAAAGAGATGGAAACCTTTGAAGGGTTCCTCTTACCGGATGGTACACTGAGTAAAGAAATGATTCAGCAAGCGCTTACGTCCGCTGGTGTGAATGAAAAAGATTTCCTCAATGATGTGAGAAATGGTGTTTCTCGCCGTCACCTGCTTGGCAGCCTGTTACCAGAAAACGCTCTACCCCGGTACTTTGCTGAAAAGCTCTATGTCTGGGAAGCTGAGCGCCGCCGCGCGACCATGCTTAATATAGCAGCAAGCGACATCACAGACATTGCAGCACCGACCGAAGAAGAAATCACAGCATACTATGATAACAATCAGGCAGGCTATATGGCTCCTGAGCGCCGTTCGTATAGCTATATCATGCTAACACCAGCACAATTTG
>CAXBKT010000253.1:0-3414 GCA_963976155.1 uncultured Kordiimonadaceae bacterium
CTTCTGCAATAGCAAGCTCGTCACGGTTTGTATCAACAACAACAATAATGTCTGGAAGACCACCCATGTCCTGAATACCACCAAGAGAAAGCTCAAGCTTGTCGCGCTGGCGAGTCATTTGAAGCGTCTCTTTTTTCGTAAGACCAGTGTGCTCTTTAGAAAGAATTTCGTTAAGCTCTTTAAGGCGTTTGATAGATTGGCTGATAGTCTGCCAGTTCGTCATCATACCACCAAGCCAGCGGTGATTCACATAATACTGACCGCAACGCTTAGCTGCTTCTGCAATGATTGGTGAAGCTTGACGCTTAGTACCAACAAAGAGAACACGCCCGCCGCCTGAAACAACGTCGCGCACAGCTTGCAGCGCACGTGTCAGGTAAGGTACAGTTTGTGAAAGATCGATGATATGGATACCATTACGGTCACCGAAGATATACGGTGCCATTTTAGGGTTCCAACGATGTGTTTGGTGACCAAAGTGTACGCCGGCTTCTAAGAGCGCGCGCATGTCTACTACTGGCATAGCCATAATTATAATCCTTTTCCGGTTCAATCCTCCGTGGGAGTGCGCCAGATCATCATTAATCTGACACCGGATGGCGGCTTACCAACTCAGTAAACAGCCGTTCCCACGTGTGAAGTCGCGGCTCGTATATGCCCAAACAGCGCAAAGATCAAGCGCTTTCTGAACTATTTTGGCCGCTCGACGCGTAGTTCTTTTTCCGTAGCTGTAGTGGCACCGTACCCAGAAGTAGCATCAATTGACACAGACACTCCCTCCGCAGTGTGCCCAACAACAGGCATGGTCCGAACAACCCTAGCTTTCCTAGCCTGCTCCATCGCCTCGTCTACAGTGCTGGCGCGCGCCAATTTCAGAAGATTTAATCTTGTTGGAAACATTAGAGGCACCAAGTCAGCATCCCACTCATTAAGCAGCTTTTTTGGGGTCACCCAACGCAAAGAAACCGCTTCATCTCCATCATGAATTGCATCTAAACCGTTATGGGCTGCAAGATAAAAATGCGTATCAAACCTGCGCGGCATTGTCTCTGGCGTAACCCAATGCGCAAAACGCACTAAACTCTCAGTATCCAAGCGACTACCTGTTGCCGCTAAACACTCCTGGAAACTACGTCCCACATCAACACTCCCGACACTACTTTCTAATAAAAGCACCGATGTTTCTTCATATAGCTCGCGTAGTACGGCAACTCTGTAATGTAAGTCATCGCAAACTTCAGCCGTATTACTTAGTTCCAACCATTGGGCATGGTCACAATCATCGGCATCAACTTTTCCTCCTGGAAACACGAAAGCACCCGGTGCAAAACGCATTGTTTTTGCCCGCTCCATCATTAAAACTTCAAGTCCGTCAATGCTATCCCGGATCAACAGTATCGAAGCCGCAGGAAGTGCTTCTGCAATCTTACTGTCACGAGGTGACATCAAATTTCCTCAACCGTCAAAACACCCATTTCCGCCGCAATCGCCTGCTTTAGCTCAGGTGTCACTTTATACCGGCCAGGCAATCTAAACTCTGCAAACCTTTTACTTTCTGCAACAGGCAAACGCATAGTCACTCGCCCCTTGCCTCCAGTTTTACGGTCAAGTGCGGCTTTAATCGAAGCAAAAGCATTTGCTTGCTCTACCTCAATAAACAGCCCCTTGGATGACTGAGAGGCGACCTGCTCTAACGATTCCATTCCACGACATGATAGCCCAATACTGTCATCCTCGTCTCGCTTACGAATTTGTACGGACACTACTAAAGGTGCCCCTTCTTCTACTAATGACCTCATTCTCTCTAAATCATCTTCAAACGCCATTAGTTCAAACGCATCTGTGCGGTCAGAAAGTGTCAAACGACCAAACTTGTTACCGCGCTTAGTCATTCCTTCTCGGTAACCAAGAATGGCCCCCGCCATACGCACTGTCTGCCCCACGAGCCCGCCGTCTGCATAAACTTCGCGCGCCGGAATAATTCTTTCTCGTTCCAATACCGTCTCATAACTGTCTAGAGGATGGGCAGAAATATAGAAACCAACGGCTTTTCGCTCTTCATCCAATTGTTCGGTGTCAGTCCACTTTTTTACAAGCGGCAATACAGGCCTATCAACAACGGCGGCCATTTCACCGCCAAAAAGACTTACTTGATCACTTTCGCGTTCTTTTGCCTCCATTTGAGCTACCCGCTGGATAATTTCAGCGGAAGCAAAAGCCTGCGCCCTATCTGGCAACAAGCTATCAAATGCACCCGCAGCAACCAGGCGCTCAATTTGGCGCTTATTAACCAACTTCGGATCACTACGCTCTGCAAAATCGAAAACATCTTTGAATTTTCCGTTGGTGGTGCGCTCCGCTACAATAGCTTCCATCGCTTTTTCGCCGACACCTTTAATTGCACCAAGTGCATAGCGCACACCAAGATTATGACGTGGATCATCCTCATCTTCGCAATATAATTCCGGTGCATTTTCAACGGTAAACGGTACATCTGAGTGATTGATATCGGGCAGCAAGAGCGGAACCTCCATACGTTGAAGTTCCATTTTAAAGGCCGCTAACTTGTCGGTATTCCCCATATCGAGTGTCATGATTGCTGCCATAAACTCAACTGGGTAATTCGCTTTCATAAAGGCCGTATGATATGCAACAAGCGCATAGGCCGCAGCGTGAGACTTATTAAAGCCGTACGAGGCAAATTTAGTTACAAGGTCAAAGATGTAGCTCGCTTTTTCTGCGTCAATGCCTCGCTCAACCGCACCATCACAAAAACGACCACGTTGCTTGTCCATTTCCTCCTTAATCTTCTTACCCATCGCGCGGCGCAAAATGTCTGCCTCGCCTAGACTGTAACCAGACATTACCTGCGCGATCTGCATCACCTGTTCCTGATAGATGATAACGCCGTACGTTTCCCCAAGAATGCTCTCAAGAATTGGATGCGGGTATTCCACTTGTAAGCGGCCATGTTTACGGTCCACATAGGTAGGAATATTATCCATAGGGCCCGGGCGGTAGAGCGCAACAATCGCAATAATATCTTCAAATGTATCGGGCCGCAGTCCTTTCAAAACTGACCGCATACCTGTACTCTCTAGCTGAAACACGCCCGCAGAATCACCTGCGGCCAACAACTCGTAACTTGGGGCATCATCTAAGGGCACTGCAGCCAAATCAATATGGATGTCGCGCAGTCTCACATATTTTACGGCACGATCCAGCACCGTTAGAGTTTTAAGGCCTAAAAAATCAAACTTTACAAGGCCGCACTGCTCCACCCATTTCATATTAAACTGAGTAACGGGCATATCGGATTTTGGGTCACGATATAACGCTACAAGCTCCTCAAGAGGCCTATCCCCAATAACTACACCCGCGGCGTGTGTCGACGAATGCGCATAAAAACCTTCG
>CAXBKT010000254.1:0-3379 GCA_963976155.1 uncultured Kordiimonadaceae bacterium
AAAGTCTCCAATGTCTAAATCACTAAACTTGTCCCATAAGCGTTGATCCCGAACACTTGATGCTCGTGCTCACGGCTAAGCCCTGAGCGTTTTAGTGAAGAATAAACAGCAAAAATTATAGTAAATTTGAAATATTTCACCACATTCGCACAATCTTAACCTGTTATCTTTAACCTCACGGTGTGGATCGCTAGGGACTGTGTGTGAGTAATGTGTTTGGGAGTATAATGACTGTTCATGCTGAGTTGGCGGATTATTACCATGGACTATTTAAGGCACAGGGTGGGGTGCCAGCACGGTCTGACGTTAATCCGTTGCATCTAAAAAAAATATTATCTTGGGTTTTGCTCGCGGAGTGGCATGGCCCCAGAAAACTCATACCTACGGTGGTAGGTAGTGGCATTGATGAAGCACTGGGTAGCAACTTCACTGGCGTCAATATGTTCGATTATTACCCTGACGATGTTTCTGATGATATGGAGGCTTTCTACCAGCATATTCTGGCGCAACCCTGTGGGGGGTATTTGGTGAGGAATGTAGCGAAGAAAAATGGTGCAGTTGGAAGGCTTGAGGCCATGATGTTCCCACTGCATGATGAAAGAGGGCTACGGAATCGGATAATAGGCAGTATGTTTGTGACAAATAAAGTCCTAGCGCAAGCCCACGAAGCCGATAAGCGAACTTTCATGTCTATGTCGATTGTGGAACTCAGTTATCAAGATTTAGGTTTTGGTGTTCCACTAACGGCTTAATTAACTTTGGCTGGACGTAACATTGAAAACTATCGCGTATCTGATCGTTCGAATTGCTGAAAATTATCAGGGAGGAACTTGTTGGCTGCGATGACATCGTTAGGGCTTCCCGTGGTCAGAAGACGAACAGTTCCTGAGCCGTCCACCTTAAATTTTGGATGGCGGATTAGATAATCGGCAAGAGAATTTGCGACAATTTCCGGCTGTGAGAAAATAGAAACTTTTGGACCAAGTGCTTGTCGAAAATATTTTTCCACTAAAGGAAAGTGTGTACATCCGAGTATCACAGCATCTGGTTGGCTGTGCTGTATTTCTTGTACATAGCCGTTGATTAAACCTGAAATTGGCATTGGTCCGGCGCCTCCTTCAATGGCATCAACAAGCCCGGGGCATGCTTTTCCTGTGAGCGTTAAGTGAGGAGCGCGTTTTCCTATTTCATCCTTAAATGCACCGCTTTCTACGGTTTTCTGTGTGGCGAAAAGCGTAATGTTCCTTGCTGGGTGTGTTTCATCGTTTGGGTGTTGTTGCGACCATGGTACGCCCGTTAGGGCTTCTACCATGGGCACAAGTACGCCAAGAATTCTGGCATTTGGGTAAGCTTGAGGAAGCCAATGTTGCTGTAATGTTCGAAGTGCTATAGCAGCAGCTGTGTTGCAGGCGAGTACAACGAGGCTACAGCCCTCTTGCATTAGCGTGTCTACGCCAGCACGGGTTAGGTTAACAATCTGCTCATTACTACGGTGGCCATAGGGCGCATTTGCATGGTCTCCAAGGTAGAGAAAGTCTTGGTCAGGTAGGCGCTTATGGAGTGCGTCTAAAATCGTGACGCCGCCTGACCCTGAATCAAATACACCTATCATTCGATACCCCTGATATTATCCATTGGTACAATTTGCATTAAGTACCTGTCGGTAGTGTTAGGCTAATACGGGTTTAGCTATCAAGGCCGTACTCTGTTACCTTACGGTATAATGTTGATCTGCCGATACCTAACCTTCGTGCGACTTCAGTCATCTTATGGTCATACCGCTTAAGGGCGGCTCCAATAATAGCCTTTTCCATATCGGCGAGGCTAATGAAGTGACCGTCGACACTCTCAAGGGGTAATGTGGCACATGTGTGACTTGGCGTAGTACTATTGCCTTGTACTAATGTAACATTAGGCTGAGACACCGTAACTGGATTCGGTGTTTGATGGAGTGAATTTTGGTCGACTAAGTGGGGAAAGTCAGAGGGTGTGAGAATATCTGTTTCCGAAAGGATAACTGCACGAAAAAGGGCGTTTTGTAATTGGCGAATGTTGCCGGGCCAGTGATATGACCCTAGAGCGCGAAGGGCATCGGGTGAAATGGCACGTAAAGGTAGATCTTCCATATCTGATATTAGAGATAAGAAATGGTCTGTAAGGGCTGGAATGTCGGAATAGCGCTCCCTGAGGGGGGGGAGCAGGATGGGGTAAACATTCAGGCGGTAAAGCAGGTCTTCTCGGAAAGCACCTTCACCAACGCGTTCCGCAAGATTTCGATTCGTAGCCGAAATAACCCTTATGTCCACCTGAATGCTTTGTTTTCCGCCTACAGGATCCACTTCCTTCTCCTGTAAGGCACGGAGCAGTTTTACCTGAACATCAAGCGGCAGTTCTCCTACTTCATCCAAAAACAAGGTGCCGCCGTGGGCTTCTTGAAATTTGCCTTGCCGTTTTTCTGTCGCGCCCGTGAATGCACCTTTTTCATGGCCGAAAAGAATGCTCTCAACAAGGTTTTCAGGTATGGCACCGCAGTTTACCGCGACGAAGGGTTTGGCCGACCTGTCGCTTGCTTCATGGATAGCTTGTGCAAATACCTCTTTACCAACACCTGATTCGCCTTCAATCAATACGGGGATGCTGGTTTTAGCTGCTTTTTGCGCAAGGCTGGTAGCGCGTTGCATACTCTCGCTTGTACCAACAAGGCTTTCGAAGCCATGTTGCTGAATACTATCTGTCATCGGCGCAATTTCACCGACAAAGGAGCTAGTTGCCATTGCTGCTTCAAGTGCGGTTCGGATGCGTTCTGCACTCGCAGGTTTAACGATAAAGTCGTTGGCACCGGCTTGCATGGCTTCTACGACGGTAGTGATTGAGGAGTGAGCAGTTAGCATGACGACAGGTAAAGACGGTAGTGTAGGGCGGATAGTTTCTAATACCTTAATCCCATTCATACCCGGCATCACAAGGTCCAGTAAAACGACATCAATTGGCTTTGCGGCCGTGTCGAGTAACCTTGAAACTGCTGCGGGGCCTGTCATCGCTTTTTCTGTAACATATCCTGCGCGTGTCACGACCCCTTCCAGTAAGGCCATCTGGGTTATTTCATCTTCGACGATAAGTATTCTTTTACCCGACATGTATTTCCCCCATGCACCGAATCATTTTCTTGAGGAGTGTATCATTTCAGGACAGTCCTTAACAAAGGTCTAATGATCAAATATTATAAAAATTATGTGTATTGTTGGAATTTTCTTGCGCTCTACATGTAATGCACTAACTTTTCGATCAGGCTCTGGAGGCTCATGGGGGGCATAAACCAGATACAAAAGATTTTTGTGCCGAGTAGCCTGTTAACAATTTGTGTATTAACCGTTTTTGG
>CAXBKT010000255.1:0-3373 GCA_963976155.1 uncultured Kordiimonadaceae bacterium
ATCGACTGGGGCGTTCTCTCAAAGAGCTGTTGGAAACCGTCGAAAATCTGAAAACCAAAAACATCGGGTTGATCAGCCTTGAAGAACGCATCGACACAACATCAGCGGCAGGCGAGCTCATATTCCACGTCTTTGGAGCCATTGCCCATTTCGAACGGCGGTTGATTTCTGAGCCGGACAAGCTGCAAAACAACTCGGTATCGCAAGATCAACAGCTTTCAGATTGATCAATGAAACAGCGGAAACATAAAAGTTCCCACATTGTTCCGCCTTAACGGGATCCTACGCACAAACCTTCCGATGGGGCCAACCCCTAAATCCGACGAAAGCTGTGGGCGCGTCAAGCCGCTGGTCGTCGCCATCCGCACTGCATCACGCCGAAACTCGTCTGTGTATCGTTTTGCCATTCCATATCTCCTTCATCGCAAACATTGCTCGAAAGAGACCGGAACTAAAACGGGGCAAGACCATTGAAGGCCCAGGTGGCAAGAACCGATCAGCCATTGTGCCGAGCGCAAAACAGAGTCGCAACCTGCGTTTTGGCTGTGACTAAATTTGGGGTTGTGCAACCATGAGCAAATTGCCAAATCAGGCTGGCAAAGATAACCGCTCACCAGAATGCGTGCAGATTGTGAAACGCTTGAATACCCAACGGCATAAAAAATAAGGACTTCTAATAATGTATTACCTCCATGGCGGCGCGGGCGTTCCTAATTTTGGTGATGAACTTATTGTCCGGCAATGGTTGGATTTTCTTGCCGATAAGGTAAAGGGACCAATCATCTTACCTCGCATGCGGAAAAACCCAGTTACTGTGTCTGGTATGCGTGGAAAAGTGCTCAAGAAATTGTTTGCAAAGCAATATCCAAACGTAAATTATTCTGGGGCCCTGTGCGGATACCAAAGTAAATTACCGAAAGGATATTGGTCATCATTTCAGGCCGGTTTTACTTTTTTTGATGATGGCAAAAAGCTAAAGGGAGCGGAAGAGAAACGCATTTTAGTAGCCCAGGTTTTTCATCTGCATGGCGGTGGATACATCAACACGCTTTGGCCAAACCACGCTTTTTATATCGGGTTTGTTGCGGCGCTAAAAAGAAAAACCGGCTGCCGAATTATTGGCACTGGCCTTGGTCTTGCCCCCGCACCCGTTCCACCAGAGGAAATCAGAGACGCATTTGCAGAAGCGTTGATTGCTTTCGATGCGATTGAGGTGCGCGACAAAGCGTCGTTTGATTTTGTGCATAGTACATCCAACGGAATAGCGAATGTAACGCTTGGTTTGGACGATATATTTTTATCCCCACCGAAGATAAAAGCTGGCCCCAAATCATTTCACATGAGCCTTCACTCAAACAAGGGAACCGATGAGATCGTCACGCAGCTTGATCTTGATTTCGTCGACTCTTTTGAGCGAAAAATTTTCTGGCAGTGTCACTACCGAGATGTTGCACGATATAATGAGCTGAAAGAGAAAATCCCCAATCTTGAATGTTTGGACGTTATGTCCCTGACCCACGATCCGCTGCCAATTGGTCCCGATGATTTTATGGTTACGTCGCGGTTTCATCCACACATGCAATCGTCGAGGTCTGGCATAAGTGGTCAATATATTGCGCCGTGGGAATATTCGGAGAATAAGCACAGTTCTGTCTTGGCATTGGGCTCGCAGTTTTCACGGTTCCCGCAGATGAACAATGAACCGTCTTTAAAAACGAAAGAACTGGATCCGACACGCGTACAGCAGAAACAAACATACTGGGACACAGAAATAGGCAAATTTCTGTAACAGGTATTATCTTGATCAGGACGCCCAAGGCACCTTCCATTCCCAGCTGGTTTTAGCCTTGGTAAGATACCCCTCTCGGAGCAAAATCATCCGCGAAACTTCCGCAGCAATACCAGTGTGGCCCTGAGTTGCGCTCGCCGCTCGATGCAACAGACGGCTGACAGAAAACAGGTTGTGGTTAAAGCTGACGTTTGGTGTGCCGGTCGAGCAGTTAAAGACGGTCACGGGCACACGCCAGTTACCGTAGTTTTCCGTCAGATAAAGATCTGCGTTGGCAGGACCGCGCGCCGCAATACCTGCAATATTATAATCCGCGAGCGTGAAATCCTGATTTGTCCAACGATGGGTTGTCGAGCCATGCCAGCGCTGGTCCAAATCTAGATGGTGGATAAAGATATCGATCTCTATGCCGCTACGGTGCATCACGCGAAACAGGCACGGACGTATATCAAGGGTCAGCGGTGCGGTTTGATGGATGTAAGGGTCTGCGTTCACCAGCGTCAGATCGGGGCTCGCCAAAACAGCCCTCCGCAAATCATCAACATGAAGGTCTTCAATATTGATCCCGACATCGATATCGTAATCATGTGATAAAAAATCGCCTTCACGCACAGCCCCTAAAAACGTGCCGGACACCAAATACCAAGGCGTTGAAATTCCATCAAGCATCACAGCAATTGACATAAGAGCCTCGCGCGCATGTGCGCGTGTGAACTTGTTCGGTTTTGGTGCGGGTATGGCTGCGGCAGGGTCCATGCACAAGTCATGCACAATCAGACCCGCTATCTCTTGGTAAGGCCCCAAATCACCCGTTTCATGATAGTTATGTGCAAGGAAATTAAGCAGCGCAAAACGATCCCGCTGTGGGCTATGGCCCCAAGACGCAGTGCGGTTACGGGCCACACGTTTGCGCAGTTGCGCCTTAGCAATAGCACGCCTGCGGTCATCCATAACCGCACTGACATCAAACTCGGGCGTTTGGCGCAAAAACCGCCCCGTCCAGCCTTGGGACAGATGCCACCGTAAAACATGTGCGCCTTGCATAAAGTTGTCAGCAGCCCAAAACCCGCCCGCATGATGTGCCAATGACGCCCGCCCGCTGACCATAAAGACCAACACAAACGTCACGACATACCCCAAGCCGCGCAAAATCCACCCGTGCGGCCCCTTTAGAAAGGCCAGTTGGCGAAAGCTGTTCATAGCGCTGTTACCTTTATTAGATTTGCAGCCTCAGGACGACTTGCCGGTAATTCTTTGGTTTTGGTGCTCAAAATACGGTGTGTGCGGAGCATATAAACCAGGTCACAAATATCCGCCAGAAAATCAGATTTTCCCCTCACCTTGACTGCTTGTCTCCTGCTTGTTCTCCAGATAACCAGTACAAATATCGTAGTTGATAAGATAGAGCTGGAATAGCATGATAAACCGTAGCCTAAGTGTTATTATCACCTTTTATAACGAAATTGAATTTCTCGATCTCGCACTCACCTCTATCTTAACTCAAAATATCGACGGTATAGAAATCATTATTATCAATGATAATCCAGATGTCTTCGATGACAGCTTTTTTGACGGCCATAGCTA
>CAXBKT010000256.1:0-3310 GCA_963976155.1 uncultured Kordiimonadaceae bacterium
GAGCCGTAGCTTCACTCGTCCACGTAGCATCCGTTGCAATCACAAACAACTGGTTGGGATCGTCGCAAATAAATGCCTTTACAGCATGAGACGAGTTAGCCCCAGAACCAGGCCAGTAATTACTCCAAACCGGTTTTCCGGTAGTGCTTGAAATGTACTCACAGCCCTGGAACACGCCCAATAAACTGACCGTTCCGCCCGCAGCCGCTCCCGCAGCATCAATATACCCTGTAGCTAACGGAATAACAGGTTGACCGTGATACAGCTTGGTAGTGTTGTCAGAAGCGATTTCGTACATACTATAGCTCGAAACGCCCGTAGAATTGGACCCCGAACCTAATTTACTAAGAGGCCGAAGGCCCCACTTATCATTTGTATTCGCCATTATAGCACCTCAAAAAGTTACATCGAATGTGCCTATTTTCTAGGCCCACCGAAAGTTACACGAGATTGACGGTCAGGTTGACTGATCGTCATCGATGAATGTGCATTCTCTCTCATCATGTCATGATCCACTGCGTCCATCTGGTCTTTACTTCGACTCTTGAAGTAAGCGGTCCTTTCGGCAACAGTTTCATCCGGAATCCGAGCAAGAAGCAACCCCCCTATCCCAAACACACCTTCAAATTTACCTGTTTCAACAACGGGGGATTCAAAATCAGGATACTCGTCCTTTCGGACCAGTTCCCAACCTTCCCTCAGTTTTGCACTGATGTTCTTAGTGTCATCAAACCCACGCGTTTCGGCGCGAATCCAACGATGCCTAAACCCATCAGGAGCAGGCGGTGCGTCTAATATAGACGGTGGAGCCCAAGGCTTACGAACAGCCTTTTTCTCCCGAGTTTGACTAGCGCGAGAAGTACGGTTAACAACCGAACCGTCTGTTTGGTTTTTTTGTTCAGTCATATTCTTTTACTCCTTCACGTATTTCGCATATTCTTCAAGAGGCACACCCAATTTTTTTGCTATGGAGATTTGGAAGCTCCCATAACTGTCTGAGCGGGGCGTTTAGTAACGTCGTTTTCGTTGTTTCCGAACTTGTCGGAAATACGTCGATCTAATTCAGTATAGTAGTCTTCGCCTTGCGGGTCAAATCCCTCGTCTTCAACCAATCTTTTGTGTATTCCAAAAGCTGCATAAGTCATAGCTTCGTCTGAGCCGAACCAGTTATTACGACTAGCCCACTGTTCTGCTTTAGGGTCAGGTCTTTTTGGTTGTTGCGCAGGCATAGGTTGACGCGCTTGGTGCTGTTGTGCCGCCGCTTGCTGTTGTTGTGCCGCCGCCTGCTGTTGTTGTGACCTTTCAGACTGCATTTTTGCCTGCGCTGCTCGGTCTTGTTGGATTGCCAAGCTGGTAAGGGCTCTTTGCGCCTCAACGGTTGCTTTACTGTCTCCAAGCTCAATAGCCCGCGTCAGTTCTGCTTCTGCTTGATCCACTTGAGTATTTACACGACTGGTGTACTCCGCAACATAGTTCGTGTCTAAACTAGACATCCGCTGTTTAAGGTCTGTCGATTCATTTTGAACAGCCTGGGCGTACTTTATAGCCTCCTGCTCACGCCGCTCGGCTTCACGCATCTTCTTGGTAAGACGACTAATACGCTTTTGAGTTGAGTTTTCTGCTTTTGAAAACTGATCTTCAGTATCTTTCGCGTCCTCGGTATCTTTTGCGTCCTCGGTAACTTCAACTTCTATCTCTTCGACTTCAGTGTCTCCAACCTCTATTTCGACTTGATCGTCTTTATCAGGCATCATCCTCTCCTTAATTTAATTGATGAATGTCTTCGGGGTCCAAAATGGTCGATAAAATTTCATCGTCATTAAGGATTCGGACTTCTCCCCCATCTATCTGAAAGCGTGAGCCCGCATAACGGGCAAACATCACCCATTGCTTTTCATGGCACCATGCACCAGAAGGAAATTTAGTTGTGTCTTTGTAGGCAAGAGGGCCTACTTTAAGTACATATCCAACTTGGGTAGAGATTTGGCTTTTCTCCTGAGTTTCCGTTGGGAGAAAAATACCGCCTGTGGTTTTGTCTTTACCTTGGTAGGGTAAGATTAAAATCCGCCAGCCCGTAGGGTTAGGCATCCGGTCTAAGAGAGTTTTACCGATTGCTTCCGGATTAAGGCGTGGTTTATCCACGTAAGCGTCAGCAAGGTTATCGGCAGTTTTTTCTTCATCTGCCTTTGCTTTTGCTGCGGCTCTTTCTTCGTTAGCAAGTTCTTTTGCAGTTTTTTTCATACAGAATGCTCCTGTTTATCTAGCAGGCTCTTGAGTTCCTGTTCCACGTGAGTAAGGCTATCTAAATTACCCATAAGCTCACGATAGTGTTCCATAGATTTGACATTACCGAACACCATCAAATCTGTTATGGCTTGCCGTCTTTCTTTTGAAATACGGAAAACCGCTTCAGCTACATAAAGTTCGTCCATCTACTCCTCGCATATAATCAAACATTGTTTGATATAATCCTATCACAACTTATACGCAAGGCGCTAGAACAAAATACTTGATTAAGCAAGTTTCTCGAAATGAGGGCCGTCAAGGAAAGGTCTACGCCCCTGCGAGCGCCGTAAATCTACATACGCCAGCATGGCAGCTTCAGAGGTTCCGGGGTAAGCTCGAATATCGCCCTCAGACCACGCCGCCCCCCACTTAACGGCAACACCTAGCTCTTCGGCAGCTTCTTTCATGGCGTCTGCAATCTCATCATAAACATTTATTTCCCAAACGCCTGTATTGTTTACATACGCCATAAGGTCTACCGCATGGGAATAGCCGTCTTCCTGGGGAAGGTGTTTGGATTTCATTGTTTGAGAGAGGCCTGCTGCTACGTTAGCCTCTTGTTCAGCAATCGTTCGAGTCCCTGCAATGCACCCGAAATCCACCGTGGTCAATTCAATAGCGCGTTTAACCACCTCTATCAGTTCGGGATGTACCCCCTCTAATTTAGACAAGCTACGCTGGGATAACTTAAAGCTCATTCTTCTGGCCGTTCAAAAGGGTTGATTGAAGGCTCAAAAAAAGTAGGAGGTGGGGCCTTTCTAGGGTAATTAGTGGCAACCCTTACATTAGTGTCTCTTGGCGGCATAGGAGTGAGGTTTGCAACAGGGTCTACTACCGGATCGGTAACAATTGGATCAACGCCCGTCCACGGACCGTTGTAGCCAGGGTTCCAAGGGTTAAAGCCACTATAGTCACCATTTTCAGGGACAGGTGGAACAGGTGGAACAGGAACAGGTGGAACAGGTGGAACAGGAACTCCAGTGGGGTTCCAAGGGTTAAAGCCACTATAGTCAACATTTTCAGG
>CAXBKT010000257.1:0-3227 GCA_963976155.1 uncultured Kordiimonadaceae bacterium
ATGAATAGGATGAAGCCCTTCATTCAACCTTGACCTTCTCTTTAGCAGAGGTATGAATGATTACTTTTAGCCTACGACCCTATGCTTCTTTTGACTCTTCTTTCTCAATTAAAACAACAATCTCATGAGAACTTTGCATCATAGGCTCAAAGTGCGCGTGCTCACCTGCAGTCAAGACCGACACATGCCTCACCTGATACATCGCGTAGCATGCCAGTAAACCAAGTATTACCGCCATATAAATCGGCATACCCTGGATACCAACAACATTCATTATCATACCCACAAACATAGGTGCTAAAGCCGCACCTGCGCCATGCAATACCAACATATCGGTTGAGCCTGAGACCACTTCATCCGCATGTAATTGATCTAAAAGCTGGGCAACCCCTAAAGGATAAAGTGAAAAAGACAAACCGCCCCACACAAAAAACTGAATCATTAACATTGTTTGGTTTTGCGCAAAAGGCATCGAAGCGCACATCAGTGCAGCCAAAGCTGAAACATAGATAAGAATCTTTCGACGATCGTGGGTGTCGGAAAAACGCCCGATGGGAATTTGCAACAGAGCTCCACCTACAATAGTCAAACTCATTAACAAACCCACCTGGGAAAAGTCAAAACCCAGCTTACTGGCATACAGAGGTGCCATTCCCCAGAATGCTCCCATGGCTAAACCGGAAAGAGCAGACGTCGCTACGGCAAGTGGTGCAAATTTAACCAGTTTTTTAAGCGTACTTTGTGAGCGTTCCGGAATTTGAGGTTGACTACGACTGGTAATCGTAATGGGCAGTAGAGCCCAACAGCTTAAGATGGCTGACACTGAGAAAAGTGTCAGTAGTGATTCAGGACTTAAACGCAAGAGTTGCTGAGCCAGCGCGATAGCACCGAGGTTAACCACCATATAGACCGCAAAAATACGGCCCCGCTCTTCCTTTATCGCGCGCGTATTGAGCCAGCTTTCAATCACCGTCATCAACGTCACAAAGGCTATACCATAACAAAAACGCAGCAAGAGCCAGCCCCAGGTATCCACCCAAATCACATGTAATAAAGCGATAGATGCACAGAGCGAAGCACAGAAAGCAAATGTTCGGATATGCCCCATACGGCGTATTAAACGACCACTCACGAATATGCCGCAAGCAAAGCCAACAAAAAAACCGGACATGATGGCCCCGATCCAGGTAGTGGAGTAACCTTGCTCATTGGCCGTCAGTGCCAGCAAAGTATTGAGCAAACCACTTCCGAGTTGTAATAGTGCGACACTGCCCAGAATCGCACTAATAGGGTGCATAATAGACCAGATAATCAACTCCTTGGTTTGTTATTTCTACGGCCTGCCAACCGCGCCGTATAACAGATGCATAAACACGAGAGGTACGTTCTTAATTTTTTTGCTTCTCCTTTGTGAATACCTTTATACAAGCTGTGCAAGAGGTACGCCAGCCATCATAAAAAACATGGAATACCAGCCATCAGCCATAAAAGCACAGCATCCTTGCGCACTTCTTTTTAAATAGACTGCACCAGAAACGCTTTATTTATAAGACTCTTAACTTACTGTTTTTAAATTACTAATTAGACTTTCAAATACCCCGTCAGTCACAATAGTTAATATCTCCCGGCATGAAACCTGCAGGAATCAAGCCTACACATGGGAATAAATGACTGTCATGCCATTCGGCCCCTGAGCTTAACGACTGATGTAAAAAGCAATTTGTATTTGCTGCTCACAAGAGCTTGAATCGATATGTGATATACTCATTGCTCCCAGGGATCCGGGTTTAGCAAAACATTACCCGCGCTGTGCGGAAACCGTCAAACATTTAATGTTTTGCCGAACTCTTGGATATTAAGTTAGACATATACAGGAGTAACGAATGCTACTTGCCACTGATCTAGACGGCACATTTCTCGCGGGCGCTCCAGAAAAGCGCCTAAAACTCTATCAACTGATCTCTGCCCATCCAGAAATTGACCTTGTGTTTGTCACCGGTCGAGGTTTGGAATCTGTCATCCCCTTATTATCTGACCCGACCATACCTCAGCCGAACTATATAATTTGCGATGTGGGTTGCACCGTCGTGCATGGCGATTCCCAACAAGCTATACAACCTATACAAGGTGAAATCGATGACCTTTGGCCGGGTGAGCAAATTATAGAAGAAGCCTTATCTTCATTTGAGGGTTTACAACGCCAGGAAGTCCCTCAGGAACGCCGTGTCTCGTATTTTTGTCATAACGAAGTAGTCACTCAAGATATGAGAGGACACATGGAAAAACTATCCTGCGATGTTTTGTTTTCGGCAGGTAAATATCTGGACATACTACCTCAAGGCGTAAATAAAGGGCGTACCCTATCCCGCCTGGTTGAGCACCTTGGCGTTGACCCAGACGCCGTCATGGTGGCCGGAGACACGCTGAATGATTTATCTATGTATCAACACAATTTCAAAGGCGTCTGTGTCGGTGAATCCGAAACCGGGCTGCTTAACGCTACTAAACATCAGGCCCGAGTTTTTCATGCAGATGCTTCTGGCTGTGGCGGCATTCTGGAGGCCTTCGAACATTTTGGTTTTCTGGGACATGAAGGTATTGAAGCCGAAATACCTGATAACATGAGCTCGGGCAAGTCAGATCTGGTGATTGTCTACCATCGTCTACCTTATGAAGAAGTCATTGAGAAGGGTGAGCTAATCAGACGTCGACCAACATCACCTAACGGTATTATTCCTACGCTACTAAGCTTTTTTGCCGATGGCAAAGCCGGTTCATGGGTCGCATGGTCCATTGATGACCCCAAGTTTGGCCCCTTCCAGACGCACACTGAAGTGGACACCAAACGCTATGAAAAACTAGTCGCAGCAAGAGTCCCCTTGAGTGAAGAAGACCTTGATATATTTTACAAGCGTTTTTCTAAAGAAGCCTTTTGGCCAACCCTGCATACCTTTTGGGAACGCGCGACCTTCCGTGACGATCATTGGCAAGTTTATCTCAAGGTGAATAAAATGTTTGCCGAACGTACCGCTGAAGAAGCAGCCGAGAATGCCGTTGTCTGGATTCATGATTACAATCTTTGGATGGTTCCTGCATTTTTACGTGAGATGCGCCCGGATCTTACGATTGCCTTTTTCCATCACACCTACTTCCCCTCTGCTGATGTCTTTAACGTGCTTCCTTGGCGCAGAGAGATCATAGGCAGCTTATTACAATGTGATTATATT
>CAXBKT010000258.1:0-3221 GCA_963976155.1 uncultured Kordiimonadaceae bacterium
TGGCCCGGTTGTTGGCATTTTTGGGCCTTGTGCTGACGCGTTTGTTTGGCACGTTGCTCGCGCCGGGCCGAATTCGTCTTGTTCCGGTTGTCCACCAGATTGAAATGGTGGGCTTGAATGCTATGGGAATTGTGGGTCTTATCTCTTTTTTGATTGGTGCTGTTATGGTCAATCAGGGTGCCATTCAGTTGTCAAAATTTGGCGCTGATGTGTTTGTGATTGATATGCTCGGTATTATTCAGCTTCGGGAAATGGGGGTGCTGTTAACCGCCATTATTATCGCTGGGCGGTCAGGCAGTGCTTTCACAGCGCAAATTGGTTCAATGAAGCTTCATGAAGAAGTTGATGCCATGAAAACTATTGGCATGAACCCAATTGATGTGCTTGTGCTGCCGCGTCTTATGGCGCTGCTGATCAGCTTGCCTCTACTTACTTTTTATGCAGATGTTGTTGGTGTTGCAGGCGGTATTGTCATGGCTTGGGCTTATTTGGATATTACACCTGCAAACTTTATCGTATATTTCCGGGATGTTATCTCAATTGAGCATTACATGGTTGGTATCATAAAGGCGCCATTTTTTGCCGCTGTTATAGCATCATGCGGATGTTATCAGGGCTTGCGGGTAGAAGGTAGTGCCGAATCGCTTGGAGAACGGACGACACGCAGCGTGGTGCAGTCTATTTTCTTGGTCATTATACTTGATGCTCTTTTCGCCATGTTCTTTACCGCGGTGGATATATAGCAGGATATGATGGACGGATTTCAACAAAAAGATACCATCATTCGAGTTTCTGGTCTGGTCAATCAGTTCGGGGATCATGTTGTGCATGATGGACTGGATCTGGATATGCGCAGAGGAGAAATTCTCGGTGTTGTTGGTGGCTCAGGTGCGGGCAAATCGGTCCTCCTTAAATCTATTGTCGGGTTAATAGAGCCAAAAGCTGGGGTTATCGAAATTAATGGACGTGACCAATCAACATTGAAGGGCGCTGAAGATCAGGCTGCACGCCGGGATTGGGGCGTCCTTTTCCAAGATGGTGCGCTTTTTTCTTCTTTGACCGTCGCACAAAATATTAAAGTGCCGCTGCGAGAACATTTTAATATGTCGCATGGGTTGATGGATGATCTCGCTATCAGCAAAGTCACTATGGCCGGATTGCCGCCTGAAGCAGCCTGTAAGTTTCCCTCTGAGCTTTCAGGTGGGATGCGCAAGAGGGCCGCACTTGCGAGGGCATTGGCCCTTGATCCCAAAATCCTATTCTTAGATGAACCAACAGCCGGCCTCGATCCAATTGGGGCAGCAAAATTTGATACATTGGTGCGGGAACTCTCAAAGTCACTTGGATTGACGGTATTTCTTGTGACCCATGACTTAGATACCATTGTAACTGTTTGTGATAGGGTGGCGGTTATTGGAGACAAAAAAGTTCTTATTAATGCGCCGTTAGAGGACGTGGTGAAGTTTGATCACCCTTGGGTGCAGGAATATTTTGGTGGCCCACGCGCTCGTGCTGTTGGTATAAGATAAGAATAACGTTAGGGGACGAACTAGGATGGAAACACGCGCTTCGCATATATTGGTAGGGGGATTTGTCCTAGCTTTTCTGGCTGGCCTTATTGCCTTTTCTATATGGATAGCAAAGGTTGATTTGGATGCTGAATATACCGATTATGACATCTTCTTTGATGCAACGGTTTCTGGCCTCTATAAGCGCAGTGTTGTTTATTACTCAGGTATTCCTGTCGGAGATGTCCGGGATATTACTCTTGCCCCGAATGATCCTCAAAAGGTACGTGTCTGGATACGGCTGAGGGCTGAAGTCCCGGTAACAGACGGCGCTACCGCTCGTCTTGAGTTTCAAGGATTAACCGGCGTTGCTTATATTGAATTGACAGGCGGCCCCCCTGGTGGTGCACCGCTTGTGCCAGAAGGTAACGAAGAGCGGGCATCAATTCAGGCAGAAGCTTCTGCCTATCAAGCAGTGTTTGAAGGTGCGCCTAATCTGATTAATCAAACAATTAACGCTGTGGTACAAGTGCAGAAGCTTTTGAGCGATGAACATATTGCATCCGTTGGTAACATGCTACGTAACACAGATCAGCTCACAGGTAATCTTGCCCGTGGCACTGATGATATTGAAGCAATAGTGGCAGAAGCACGGGTTGTGCTTCAAAAGGCTAGTGACGCCGCAGACAATGTTTCGCGGTTGGCCGCTTCCGGAAATGAGCTTCTTGCAGAAGATGGCGTTGAACTTGTCGCAGAAGCCACGCGTGCAATGGAAGATGCACAGGCTGTCTTGCAGCGTGTGGACGGATTAGTCGCTGCGAACGAGGAAGCTGTTACACAGTTTGTAAGTGGTAGTTTGCCTGAGGTGTCTCGTATGATCATTGATTTGCGCGCAACAGCCCGTAGTTTATCGCGGCTAATGAGCCGAATTGAGCAAGATCCTGCTGAAGTAATTTTTGGTGGCGATGAGGTTAAATATAACCTCAAAACACGTAAAACCAATGAGGGGAATAAATAATGAGAAATTCCTCTAAAATGCCGAAGTTTTTAGTCGCTGGATTGCTGGCTGGTATGGTCGCGAGTTGTGGGCCGTTGATTTCTTTTGGCGGTGATAGTGAACCAAATGAAACATATGGTCTGCGGTATCAAGCACAGGGAGCGGCAGAATATCCAGTTGGACCTATCGTGTATGTTGATAGCCCTCAAATGGCGGAAGGTCTTGATGGCCACAATGTGACGGTTGTTATGCAAAGTGGTAGGCGTACGGTTTTAGAGCGTGCCGCTTGGTCCACCCATTTGTCGGACCTGATACGGGATTATGTAGCCCAATCAATTGGAGCCCAAAGTGGTGCTAATATGATTGGTGAAGGTGGTCTCGATATTTCTGCAGGATGCCGTCTTGGTTTGAAGGTCTGGTCGTTTGAGTTTGTTCCAGGCGAAACTGTTGCGGAAGACGGCGTTAGTGTTGTTTTGCAGTTTTCGCTCGTTCGTATCAGCGATAATCAATTGCTTAGCCATCCAACCTTCGCCGCATCAGTTGAAGTTGATAGCAAGAGTGTTGGCGGTGTGATGGGGGGCTTTTCAAAAGCCATGGACCGGGCAGCCAGTGAATATGGGGGGTGGTTTCGTGAGCGTATGGGGCAATGCAGTCGTTAACTGCCCCATATTTTTAGTTAGATCACAGGCGCTTTACGCTGTTTTTTAATCTCATAA
>CAXBKT010000259.1:0-3201 GCA_963976155.1 uncultured Kordiimonadaceae bacterium
ATGCCAAAACATATTGGGCTGAATAATTGCATCAGCGCCACCAGGCATAGTGACAGCATCGCCACTTGTGATTGCTGAATCAACAGAATTATAAGCACCGCCAGTTTCAAAGATCGCTGGGCCAGCAAGCAATAAAGTACCAGCGCCAGATCCGTCAAGAGTTACTTCAGTGGTGCAAGTACCTGACCAGTTAATCGGCTGTCCAGCTGCATCAGTAACAACGCGGCGAGTAGCTTGATTAAGGATATGACGGCCTGTGACTTCAATCTTTTGACCAGCGGGAACAACCATGCCAGCTTCAAAGCCAGTAACGGCTATGCTCTGGATAAGGCTGTCTTTAACTGACGCATAAGTTGAGGTTGGAGTCGCGGCTATTGTTCCCGCACGATCAGCACCAGCACCAGTTGTATAAGTGGCTAGGCTTTGAGCCGTCATCACGTTCATACCAGCAAAGCTCTTGGCAATAGTCGCATTGTCATAGGCGCTTTTTATCAAGCTTCCTGCTGCTCCACCAGCCCCTAGACTCTTCTGAGCATCTGCAAGCGCCCGTTGAGTGTAAGAGTTCACAAAGTAGCAAGCATTACCGTCCTGCGGTACACCTGTAGACTCAAGAACCGCACCAGCTTCGGCAACATCGCCCCATCCGGTCACTGCTGTTCCTGGAGTACCAGCCAATAGGCCAGCGTTCTTCATTACAAAAGCACCGAAATCAGTTTCAAGCTCGCTCACTATTCGGCGTGAGATAGAGTTATAGAATTCAGGCAGATCATTGCCCATCTTTAACGCTTCATCAGCTTCGTCATAGTCGATTGATACAGTAATGTAGTCCTGCACGTTACCTTCAGCGTTACCGCGAATAATGCTAGATCGCGCTTCACCTGAAATGTCGCCCTTTGAAGTGCGTGACGCTGTATAGTCAGTAGGACGCTTGAATAAAACCTTTTCGCCACTGTCAGGGTTAAACTTGCCGTCGAGCTTCTGAGTGTTTACTGTCTTAGACAATACTCGGCTGCTCTCAAAACCATCCAATACGCCTTTAGCGAGTTTGGTGGTAAAGTTCTTGTCAAAATTGTTAGCCATAATGATATCTTCCTAATTAAAATTTAATCGAATGTAGCGCCGCCAATAAATCCGTACTGGCCGTCAGGGTCATTTCTGGCTGTGCCGTTAGACCCGACCACTTTCTTGACTGCGGGAGGCGCTTGCGTAGTTTTCTTGGTTTTGGTTTTTGGCATTACAAAACGTGCCTCTAACCGCCCAATTTCAAACGCTGCCTTTGTTGGGGCCATCCGTGATATGGAGTCAGCAAGATCAAAGTTCTGTGACAAGTGATAGATAATCTCCGGGCCTTTATCAGACTCAAAAATCATATCTCTCATGGCATCAGAAACCGGTAGATCAGGCTGCTGTATTGCTTCAAAATAATCGTCATGCTTTTCAGCAAACTCGGCTGATCTAGTGCTAAAGTCAGTAAACTTTGCTTTCAGCGCGTCTTGCGCCCTACTCGCTTGGCTTGCTTGTTCTTTTCGCTCTAGCTTTGCATCTAATTTGCTTTCTAGCCAATCCACCATTTGCGTTTGATAAACAGTCTCGTCATACCCTGCAGCCTCCAATGTTGGAGGGGTTGTTGCAGTAGGTTGATCTGGCTGTTTTACCGTTTCATACGCTTCTAGCTTCTGACGTAATTCATCAGCTTCACGTTGGGCTTGCCTTTTTTCAAAGGTCAACTTGCCGATTCGTTTTTCGACCCCTTTGGAGGGTTTGGCGGTAGTATCGTCCTCTTCATCTTCATCAGATTGCTCAGAGACTTCGACCGGCGTTTCGGTCTGCTCATCCTGCTCATCTTCTGATTCTTCAGATTTTTCACCGAGTTCGGATGCTGCTGATTCATCCACTTCTTCAGCTTGGGCGGTGTCCTCGTCACCGTGGGTAAAATCGTTAGACGTTAGATCAACGTCCTGGTCTTCTGAGGCTAGGTTTTCGTCTTGCATTGCGGAAATACTCCGATTAAAGCGTTATGGACTGCACAACGGACAGGCATAAAAAAAGGCCACTTAGGTGACCTTAATTCGTGCGGGAATTTTGAAATAAAAAACCCCATCAATCTTGGAATTGACAGGGCTAAGTTGAAATTAATCTGCAAAGACAATTTCATAGCAATTATACCACAAACGTGTTAGGGATTACCGCATCGCATCAGCGGGTTAGGGGGTTAAGGGGTTAGTGGGTTAGGGGGTTAGGGCTTAACTTACTGCTCAATCACTGGAACCATGCTATTTACCGGCACATCAACGGCACTAATCGCCTTTTTGCCGGGCCATACCGAGGCTCCAAGCATTGCTGCATTAGCTGCTCTTGGCCCAATATGTTCCTGGAACCACCCCGGAGTTTTGCCGTATTGATCACCGGCATAGCTTAAATCTTCCCGCAGTGAGGTTTGGCTTGGGCTCAGTGGCGCTTGATAATCAAGCATTGCATTAACACCGCGGCCAATAGTAGGTGCTATGTTCTCACCCATCCAGTTTGCGCCCTTGTCATAAATACCTTGCGCTTGATCGCCCATCTTAAACCAAGGATCAGCTTCTTGAACCTTTTTGCCCCACTCTGGCATGAGCGCACCGGCTGCAAAACCAGTAATCTCTTTTGCGGTAGACACTGCGCCAGCGGATACTAAATCAGTCACCGCATTGAATGGGCCACCAAAGTTTCGCTGATCATTAAGCGTTAGTTTGCCAATGCCAGGCATTCCACGCTTTGAAGCCTCGACCAATTCTGGACTAGGTGGATTTTCTCTGCGCCACTTGCGCGTTTTATCTTTTCTTAGGGCCGACTCTTCACGAATTAAGTTGCGCGATTCTTCATTGGCAAATATTTGTGCGACTCTTTGATCCATTGGCCGCGTATCAAACAATTCTTTTCTTGAATCACGTAGCTGCTTAAACTGACCTATAGGGCTTGCTTCAGCATCTTCACCGCCGATCATTCCAGCGCCTAGTGCTGCAGTAGTAAATAGGGGTAATCCTTTCTTAACGCGCTCTCGCATCTCCGGGGTAATGTCTATTGAGTGAACGGTGTCTGTAATAGGTGTTGTAGCATCATGCTCCGCTTGCAAAACTTTCATTCTTTCATAATCTTGAGTGTTTAAACCTTGACTAGAGGATTCTTGAATTTTTAATCGCCAATATTCATTTGTTTTTTCGT
>CAXBKT010000260.1:0-3192 GCA_963976155.1 uncultured Kordiimonadaceae bacterium
TCAGTGTTCAATTTACCGGTGGTTGGGGCGCGAATGGGGTAAATGGGGACTATAAGATTATTTCAGGCACAGGCGCTTACTCTAACGCAAAAGGTGATGGCAATTTTGTCAGAACTGGCGGTTCAGAAACGACGTCTTTTCTAGATGTCACGCTGAACTTAGAATAATTATTAATGACAGTGTCAACACCGGACTAAAACTGCACCTTGCGCCGGAGAAAAAGTGCGCCAGTTGGCCTTCGCAGACCGCGGGGCTTGGGCTGGGTTTTTCTCGGCCGCACCATTAATTTTATTTAAGTAACTGATTTTATTTAATTAAAATTTTCAAAAATCTCATTATGGTACGGTTTTTGGTACGTTCCATATTAGTATACAGAAAGACACTAGAGGACGCCTGAGGGCAGTTGTATTGGAATTGTTGAGAGACTGACACTTTGGTCAGCTCCGATATTGTATTAAGGGTTGGGTAATCTATCCCGATCTGTCTGAAACATACTTCGCGGCCGTCATCCTGTGATACTCGATTCTCTCGTATCCAAGATCAATCGGTTGAGGGTCAACGACCTCGATAGCGGCTTCATTTGAAAGTGCAGTACGCAATGCAATGCTGGTTATATTTACGCTGAACGATGTTCCCATAAACACTACGCGCTGGGCATTGTGCATCCAATCTTCTGCTTCTGACATGCGGTAGAGTTCGGTGTAGTATTCATCAAATAGCAAAACGAATGGCTTTAGAGAAACGTCAGGCTCTGGTGTGAGCGTAGTCTTGGATATTTTAAACGCGTCCAGCAAGACAGGGGTAAGGCGTGCGCTATCGTCCAAATCATCGCAGGCTGACGCCACGTCTTCCCAAGGGGCGTCTATCAGCGGCACATCTAGCCCCTGCTCGTGCAGCACTGTCACCTTGTCTAGACGCCCGTGGATTGGAACGTATGCCGCATTCCCAGCCTTGCCGTCCAAGCCATCTATGTTTTGCGTGACAAGCCGCTTATCCGCTAACCAGTGATGAACGGTGTTAGGCTTTATATCGCGATACAACGCAAAGCGTTTGAAGTACCACAGCAGAAACTCGTCTGGGCGTGACAGATACATCTGTCGCGTTGCCATCTCTTGCGGCGTGTAATTCTGACTGCCAACAGTCCAAAGGCCATCTGCACCCCGAAAGGTCGGAATGCCACTTTCGGCGCTTACGCCTGCACCAGTTATGTAGAGAGTATGATCTGCCATTTGTCGGGTTAGTAGCGCAGCATTTACGATGTGTGAACTGTTTAAGGGCGCAAGCATGGTTGGACACAAACGCTGTCACAATGCCCATCACTTGTAATTTTGCTAGTGCAATTGATTTGTAATCAGTAGGTCCGCGGTTCGAGTCCGTGTGGGGGCACCATAATATAGACTTAATATTCTGATTTTATTATATTAATTTTGGAATAAATTTATCAAGTTACATATTGAGTTACACTTTTGACATTTATGTAATTTTACCATTCATAGATTAACAGCTGTATTTTTTCACACTGCCATCGGGCATAGTTGTATCACAAAAGACGGTTCCTTTTATACGCGCAAAAATTAAGTCTACAAAACTTAAATCTGTTCCGCTTAGATTGGCGTAGGTGAGGTCAGTATCACTAAGGTTGGCACTGGACAGGTTGGTACCAGTCAGGTTGGCACCCGTCAGGTTGGCATAGGACAATTTGGCATTGGTCAGGTTGGCAAGGTTCAGATTGGCATCTGTCAGGTTGGCGCCGTTCAGTTTTGTATTGGTCAAGTTGGCACCAATCAGGTTGGCATTGGTCAGTTCGTCATTGAATAAATCAGCGTCGGACAGGTCACAACTTGCACATTCATTCGTCTCTTTCAGCCGTTTCAAATGTACTGGATCAAAGGCTGATGCACCAGACCCAACAATTGCCGCTACCACAGCAACCGCCGCAAACAATCCTTTCATAACGCACCCCTTTGCTGCTCAAACCAGACCCTATCGCCGCACCTTTGACATCACTGCGATATTAAGCATTGTTTTTTCCGCTGTTTCCATTTGATATGTCAGTTGTTGAAAACGCAAGAGGACACGCCATGCGCGCCGCAGTTATAGCACTGATGTTGATGATTGGTTCGCAGGCGGGGGCTTCTGAGTTTCTAATATATCGTTTATTTTGATTTTGGCTGATAGTAGAATATGGCTTCCACCTTAACCCAAATTAAGGAGAAACAGATGACTCGCAAAACATTTATGGCAATCCACACCTATATTAGTGAAAAAACCAAACGTGATTTTTTGGAAGAAATGCCAACGCTAGAGAGAACGGATATTGAGTGGCGAGAAATGTACACTTTTGAAAAATGTCGGTGTGTAGCGACTTGGGTGGGAACAGATGATTTCTTCTTTTGTCAGTGGGAAGCTGAAACGCAAGAGGATGTTTTAACAACCTTAACTAGTCGAGGCTTTGATGAATTTTTAATAACGGCAATGTATCCAATTCTCATGCACATAGATATAAATAATCTCAGTGGACGGGTTCCTTATCAAGATTTTGTTGGCTTGGATAATTTGGACTAGTTTGGAGATTCTGCCATGCGCGCCGTACCAGAAAAGCGGGAGATTGAAGAAAAGGAAAAGATAATTGCTGATACACTAAAAAAAGTGAGTGAAGCAAAAAAAAGAAGAGAGCAGCTTACAGCTTTAGGTGGTCAAATGAGACAAGCGCAAGCGGAAAGTATCCAGCACGAATCACCGCAACGTAAACTGCCGTGGCGTGATATTTTGGGAGCAGCTATTCTGCTCTTGTGTGTTGGCACGTTTGCATGGGCAGTCAATTCTCTGTTGCAATTTTTCAGTTAAAATACAGTGAAGCGCAGTATAATTAACCCCAAAAAACCACCGCAACCGCTTTCGCAAACACCCGTAATATGCTATAAATAACCCGTCTCCATCGGGCATTCGCGAACGGATACGCGACAGACGGGCAGCGGTAGTTGCATGCTGGCAAAATTCACCCTTCACAGCCCAACAACGTTTGATATGTTGCGCGCAAACATTTAAAGGGGTAATCGCCGTGCGCGCCGGACTTATAGCAATGATGTTGATGATTGGTTCGCAGGCGGGAGCTGACTGCTACCCGTTTTGCAATTCTTTTTGGTGGAAAGATGCAACAGTTGCTGACGTGAAAGCCGAATTAGATGCTGG
>CAXBKT010000261.1:0-3155 GCA_963976155.1 uncultured Kordiimonadaceae bacterium
GCTAACAATAAAGCCGCACGGCAAACTAAGTTATCAAGCTCTCTTCCTGCACCAGCCTTGCCTAAGGCATCAGCTTGAGGGCCTAGCACGGTCAGTGCAAGTTGATCACTTTTTGATAGCCGGATTTCGTCCCCAGTTTTAGTGAACGCAAATAAGCTCTCCAGTTCATGAAAACCATTAGGCCGCCGGCCAACCACGTGTAAAAAGAGGTTTATCTTCGCTGGGGCAAGCACCCGAACTGAGCCATCATTTTCTTTTCTGATCCGCGTCATAATAGTCTATGAAGGCCTATTGGCTGTTTCTGTAATTGAAAGCCCACGTTCCAGTTTATTCACAATTACTTTACGATCATCACCTGAAACACCACCGTCCAACGCGTGCTGCCACTGAAAACGGGCTTCAATTTTTCGCCCCACCTGCCAGTATGCATCGCCGAGATGGTCATTGATGGTTGTGTCATCTGGTTCAAGCCGAACAGCTTTCTCCAGCGTTTTCACAGCAGCCGCATAATCTCCAGTCAAATAATAAACCCATCCAAGGCTATCAATAATAAAACCATCATCGGGACGCGCCTCTACAGCTTGCTCGATCATTGTTTTTGCTTGCTCAATTTTTTGGCCTCGGTCAATCCAGCTATACCCCAAATAGTTAAGGATACTTGGTTCTTCTGGACTTAGAGAAAGTGCCGATAGTAAATCCCGCTCGGCTTTCGCCCATTGCCCCATGCGCTCATGAGACACCCCTCTGGAAAAGAAGAGAACCCAATCTCTAGGTCCCGGTTTAGGAAGCAAATTGATTGCACGGTTATAGTATTCAATCGATTCAGAAAATTTATCAGCTTGCTGCAAAAGATCGGCTAACCCAACCAGCATGTCGAAGTCATTAGAATTATGCATAATAGCATTACGAAGAAGTTCTTCAGCTTGGTCGTTTCTTCCTCCAGTACGAAGTACGTCAATCTTGCGGGCCGTCGCCAACTTACGCAAAGGGCTTGTCGGCGGCACAGCATTCAAAGCAGCAGCAGCACCATCAATATTCCCCAGACGCTCAAGCAATGTTCCAAGCATAAAATAAATATCGGTCACCTCTGGTGTAAGATATGTTGCAATCCGGTAATAGACTAAAGCGGCCTCAGGCGAATTCCCCTGTGAAAATTCCGTAGCAAGCCGGTAAAATACCATTCCCGCTGCACCCCGAGGTGTTGCAACAGCTTGCGTTGGCTTACCGCCGGCAGTAATCCGGCTTCCTTCTCGCAACAAAAACGCATGATTATTGAAACGAACTGCTTGCTTCCCAAGAAAATTCCTCGCTTCATCCTCATCACCGTTTTTATAGAGCAAATAAGCATAGGCAATCGCGGGCTGCAACGACACTGGGGCATCACCATGCGTTAACGCAGCATATTGTATTGCAGCCTCTTTATCTCGGTCTAAATAATCAAGAATATAGGCAAAATGCTCTTGTGCCAGAGGCTGCAAACGTTCGTTTTTCGATAAATTCGCAAGCACTTCAGAAGCGTCGGTAAGCTTGCCTTCCGCACCATAACTCCATGCCTTCAACAGCGGCGCAATAATGAACCCAAACCCACTACTGATAGGGATATTCATCCGTTCCCGGACTGCTTCCCAGTCTTCTCGCTTAAACGCCTCTAAAACGTACATTAAACGGACAAGGTCATCCTCATCATCTGTCGGCTCTTCGGTAATTTTAAGAGCCAAAGCCGCGGCATCTTCCATGCGGCCTGAGACAAGTAACTGGAAAAAAGCTCTATCGGCTACAAACCGACTGGTAGGGTCCGCAGCAAGTGCTTGCATGTAAAAATGAGCAGAAACACCATGATTACTTTCTTGTTGCGCTTGTGTTGCGGCGAGGAAGGGCCCGTAAAAGCTGCGCTCTTCATCAACTGTAGAAAACTCACTATGAAGAACAGGAGCTACCGGCGCCGAATTAAGTTGCTGAGAGGGTCTTGCGCAGCCGCCAAGAGCAAGAGCAACTACGCAAGCTTTCAGCGACTGAGAGTAAATTGTGTATTTTTTCACCAAAGTAAACTTTACATGTTCGGGTAGTTTGGGCCTCCACCACCCTCAGGAACAACCCAGTTAATATTCTGCGTGTAGTCCTTAATATCACAAGTTTTACAATGCACACAATTTTGTGCATTGATCTGCAGCCTTTTCTCCTCGCCTATTTCACCAACGAACTCATAGACGCCCGCAGGGCAGAAACGCTGTTCAGGGCCATCGTAATCACTAAGGTTGATCGTCACGGGAACGGTCTCGTCCTTCAACATCAAGTGAATTGGCTGGTCTTCTTCATGGTTCGTATTAGACAAAAATACTGAAGACAGTTTATCAAAAGTAATCACCCCATCTGGTTTTGGATACTCGATTAGTTTGCAATCTTTCGCCTTTTTCATTGATGCATGATCCACATGGGGGTGCCTGAAGGTCCACGGCATAAGAAAACCAAGACCCAAGTTATTAATCCACATATCGAGACCGGAATAAAGCGTACCAAACGCAATACCAAATTTGGATAATGCGGGCCGCGCATTGCGAACCCGATGCAAATCTTTATAAATCCAGCTTTTCTTGAAAGCATCGGCATAAGACACAAGTTCGGTTTCACCAACAGAGCCTGCAACAATGGCGTCAAAAGCACTTTCCGCCGCCAACATACCAGACTTCATCGCATTATGGCTGCCCTTGATGCGCGGTACATTCACGAAACCCGCAGCACACCCAATAAGCGCACCGCCGGGAAAATGCAGTTTAGGCACTGACTGCAAACCACCTTCGTTAATGGCGCGAGCACCATAAGCTACGCGGCGCCCACCCTCTAGTATCTCACGAATAGCCGGATGCGTTTTATATCGCTGCATTTCATCGTAAGGCGACAGATGAGGGTTGTCATAGTCAAGGCCAACGACGAAGCCAATGGCAACTTGGTTGTTTTCCTGATGATAGATAAAGCCGCCACCAACAGTGTTATCCAAAGGCCACCCTTGTGTGTGTATCACGCGGCCAGGCACATGTTTGCCTGGGTCAATATCCCAAAGTTCCTTAATACCAATACCATATGTTTGGTGCTCACAGTCATCCCGTAAGGCAAACTGCTTTTCCAGCTGTTTTGTAAGGGATCCCCTGCAGCCTTCT
>CAXBKT010000262.1:0-3084 GCA_963976155.1 uncultured Kordiimonadaceae bacterium
AGCGGTTATTCGGGAAAGGCGTGACGCGGAAAAGCGTGTGGCGGCATCCCCCGATACTATTAAAAAACTAACGGGTTTGGGCTTTGACGTTGCTGTCGAAGCTAGTGCCGGTGCAGGTGCATCGATCACAGATGCTGCATTCGAAGCAGCAGGTGCTCAAATTTGTAAGGATTTAGCGGCCACTATATCAGATGCGGATGTCATTTTTTCCGTTCAAGGGCTTGAGGCTGCTGATGCTGGTAAAGCAAAAAAAAGTGCCTTGCAGCTTGCCATTTTAAACCCCTTCATTGACCGGGATAGGCTGAAAGCATATGCGGATGCAGGATTGATGGCCGTCGCAATGGAATTTGTGCCGCGGATCACCCGGGCGCAGTCTATGGACGTATTGTCATCTCAGTCAAATCTAGCCGGTTATAAATCTGTGTTAGATGCCGCTGCGGAGTACGGCCGAGCCTTCCCGATGATGATGACGGCGGCAGGCACAGTGGCGCCTGCTAAAGTGATGGTCATGGGCGTTGGTGTTGCGGGTTTACAAGCAATTGCAACAGCCAAACGGCTTGGTGCTATTGTAAGTGCAACAGATGTGCGGCCTTCTACCAAGGAGCAGGTTGAAAGCCTGGGCGGTAACTTTGTGATGGTAGAGGACGAAGAAACTGCTGCTGCAGAAACTGCTGGTGGTTACGCCAAAGAAATGAGCGATGAGTATAAAGCCAAGCAGGCCAAACTGATTGCGGAAACTCTGGCTAAACAGGATATCGCTATTACCACAGCACTTATTCCGGGCCGTGCAGCGCCGCAGTTGATCTCGGAAGATATGCTTAAGTCAATGAAGCCAGGTAGTGTGATCGTTGATCTTGCGGTGGAAGCTGGCGGAAACTGTGCTTTGTCGAAGCCGGGCAAAATTGTTGAAGTACACGGTGTTAAAATTGTGGGCCATAAGAATGTGCCTTCACGGTTAGCTGCTGACGCATCGGCGCTTTATGCGAGAAATTTGCTTCATTATATCACACCGCACGTGAAAGAAGGTGCGCTGGATATTAATTTTGAAGATGAAATCGTAACAGAATCGCTCGTCACCAAAGATGGCGCGATTATCCATCCACGCTTACAGGAGGGTGAATAAAATGCATGATATTATTGTAAGTCCGTTCGTTCAGCAGTTCACCATTTTCGTGATGGCCATTTTTGTTGGCTATTATGTGGTATGGTCAGTAACACCGGCGCTTCATACACCCTTGATGGCGGTTACCAATGCAATTTCAAGTGTGATTATCGTTGGTGCCCTTATCGCTGCTGGCCCTGATGGTGCTACTATTTCGAAAACACTTGGAGCGATCGCGATCGCGCTTGCTGCCGTCAATATATTTGGGGGCTTTGCTGTTACCGCGCGCATGCTCGCTATGTATAAGAAAAAGAAATAGGGAGCAGAGAACATGACACAATTTCATGTGGATATGACAGCTGTTGCCTATTTGGTTTCAGCCATTCTTTTTATTATGGCTCTGCGGGGTCTTTCAAGCCCGGAAAGTAGCCGTAAAGGCAATGTTTACGGTATGGTTGGTATGGCGATTGCGATTGTCACAACGATCATGAGCCCAGAAGTCGTTTCTTATGACTGGATCATCGGAGCCATCGCTGTTGGCGGGATTATTGGCTTTATCATTGCGCGCAAAATTGCGATGACGGCAATGCCTCAGCTAGTCGCTGCTTTTCACAGTCTTGTGGGCTTGGCTGCGGTTTTTGTTGCTGGCAGTGCATTTCTAAATCCTACCGCTTTTGGTATTACTGATGCTAGCGGCGCAATTTTTATGG
Organism: uncultured Kordiimonadaceae bacterium; assembly: GCA_963976155.1. Lineage (GTDB taxonomy): Bacteria > Pseudomonadota > Alphaproteobacteria > Sphingomonadales > Kordiimonadaceae > Kordiimonas. Next base: position 1,813 of record CAXBKT010000262.1, read on the forward strand.
CGTCGAAGATTGAAATGTCACTCGGCATTGCAATTGGCGCTATTACCTTTTCGGGTTCTGTAATCGCGTTTGCCAAGCTGCAAGGTATTATGTCTGGTGCTCCTATCATGTTACCAGCACGTCACTTGATCAACCTAGTGCTCGCCGCGGGTATTGTTGGTGGTATTGCATGGTTCGCGTCTGATCAGATAGCTGAAGTTTCTGGTATTAGTGCATTTTGGTGGATTACCATCCTTTCCTTCATTATTGGTTTCTTATTGATCATTCCAATTGGCGGCGCGGACATGCCAGTGGTTGTTTCCATGCTGAATAGTTATTCCGGCTGGGCTGCTGCAGGCATTGGTTTTACCCTTCAGAATACGGCTTTGATTGTAACGGGTGCGCTGGTGGGCTCATCTGGTGCAATCCTTTCCTACATTATGTGTAAAGGTATGAACAGGAGCTTCATTTCCGTTATTCTGGGTGGGTTTGGTGCTGATGATGGTGCTGCCGCTGGGCCAATGGGTACTGAAACACGACCTGTGAAACAGGGGTCAGCTGAAGATGCAGCTTTCATTATGAAAAATGCTGGCAAGGTAATCATTGTACCGGGTTACGGCATGGCGGTGGCGCAAGCACAGCATGCTCTTAAGGAAATGGGTGATATGCTTAAAGAAGCTGGCGTAAAGGTTTCTTATGCCATTCACCCAGTTGCAGGCCGTATGCCGGGGCATATGAACGTACTTCTTGCTGAGGCTAGTGTTTCCTACGACGAAGTGTTTGAACTTGAAGACATCAATAGCGAGTTTGCAGGGGCTGATGTTGCCTTTGTGATTGGCGCGAACGATGTGACCAACCCTTCTGCAAAAACAGACCCGCAGAGCCCTATATTCGGTATGCCGGTACTGGACGTGGAAAAGGCGAACACAGTGCTGTTTGTGAAGCGGTCCATGGGTAGTGGCTACGCGGGCGTGGAAAACGAACTGTTCTTCCGTGACAATACGATGATGTTGTTCTCAGACGCCAAGAAGATGGTGGAAGAAATCATTAAATCACTCGATTAAGGTATTAAAATAAATGAGAAAGGCCCTGCTAGTTAGCAGGGCTTTTTTCCTATTTGCGAGGTGGGAGAGGAAGAAAGGAACTAGTCCGTTTTATATAGGATTTATAGTCTGGTCGGCGGGCTGTTAGAGATTTTTCTAAAAGGGGTACGCCAGACCATTTCACGAGAAGGAACGTCATGATGATGGGGGCAAATACTGTCCAAAGCTGGCCGCTAACTAGCCAAATTCC
>CAXBKT010000263.1:0-2900 GCA_963976155.1 uncultured Kordiimonadaceae bacterium
GCTTACTTCATCAGTAACAGCTAAGGGTCCAACGGGGGATCCACACAGAAATGCTGCATTCTCAATTGCCGCAGCAGGAATGCCCTCACCCAACATGGCTAAACCTTCCAGAGCAAACGTAGCAAAGACGCGCGACGTAAAGAAACCACGACTATCGTTAACAACGATCGGAGTTTTCCCAATCTGAAGCACGTAGTCATAGGCTTTCGCCAATGTTTCGTTTGACGTTTCTTTGCCTGTGATAATTTCGACTAAAGGCATTTTGTCTACCGGCGAAAAGAAATGCAGACCGATAAAATTAGCAGGACGCTCGGAAGCTTGTGCCAAGCCCGTGATAGGCAGAGTTGAGGTATTGGTTGCAAATATTGCCTCTGGCGCTAACTGGCTTTCTGCCTCTTTGGTGACACGAGCCTTTAAGTCACGATCTTCGAATACGGCTTCAATAATCAAATCACAACCCGCTAGGTCACCCGCATTTTCAGTCGCTAAAATGCGTCCTAGAATAACATCACGCTGTTCTGCAGAAAGGTGCTTTTTTTGCACCTTTTTATCTAACAGACTTTGCGAGTACGCTTTGCCTTTCTCGGCATTCTCAAGCGAAACATCTTTGAGCACCACATCCATGCCTTTACATGCACTTGAATACGCTATGCCTGCACCCATCATACCGGCACCAAGAATACCGACTTTAGTTACTTTCGCTCTATCAAAGCCCTTGGGGCGGGAAACCCCGGCTTTGATTTCGTTAAGCTGAAACCAAAACGTGCCAATTAGATTCTTAGCCACTTGACTGCACACCAGCTCGACAAAGTACCGCGTTTCAATACGCAATGCCGAATCCACATCCACCTGTAGGCTTTCTACCATCACGCACAAAATAGACTCAGGTGCGGGTAAAGTCCCCTTTGTCTTCTCTCGCATCATAGCAGGCGCGATCGGTAACATTTTCGCCAGCGACGGGTGACTTGGCGTACCTCCTGGCACTTTGTAGCCTTTCACATCATAAGGCTGCTGAGCCTTAGGGTTTGCTTTGATCCAGGTAATCGCCGCATCAATAAGCTGCTGGGGTGTTTCAACGATTTCGTTGATCAAGCCCAATGCCTGCCCTTTTTCAGGTTTGAACTGGCGGCCTTCAGTCAAAAATGGCAATGCTACTTGTAAGCCAAGTAGACGAGACATTTTTACCACCCCACCGCCACCGGGCAACAAACCCAGTGTGACTTCAGGCAGGCCAAGTGTGACGCCTTTGTTTAATGCAACGCGGTAGTGACATGATAATGCCAACTCCCAGCCGCCACCTAATGCTGCACCGTTAATACAGGCAACAACTGGCTTGCCGGAAGTTTCTAGTGTGCGCATAGCGCCCTTAAGACTGCTGAGCATGTTATACAATACGTGAGCATTCTCGTGGTTCGTTGCATAAAGATCATCTAAATTGCCGCCAGCAAAAAAAGTCGACTTTTGTGAGCGCAACAACACCCCAGCCCAATCATCAATTTTTAACTTTTCGACCGCGGCAACAAATGAATCAGTGAATTCCTGATCCATTAAGTTGGCACCTGCATTGGGCTTATCAAAAATCAAATGGACAATATTGTGCTGATCTTTTTCGTATATAACTGAACTCATTATTTATTCTCCTAAACCCAAACTTATATTCGCTCAATGATCGTTGCGATACCCATCCCACCACCCACACATAAGGTTGCCAGACCCGTCTTCAGGTCACGCGCTTCCAGTTCATCAAGCAGGGTTCCTAGAATCATAGCGCCGGTTGCACCAAGTGGATGCCCCATCGCTATTGCACCACCGTTTACATTTACTTTGTCATGACTCACTTTCATCTCGCCCATAAATCGCATGACAACAGATGCAAACGCTTCGTTAACCTCAAACAAATCGATATCAGACACATCCATTCCCGCCACTTTTAGCGCCTTACGCGCCGCAGGGGCCGGTCCTGTCAGCATAATGGTTGGGTCGGAACCTACCAGCGCCGCCGAAATAATCCTTGCCCGGGGCTGCATAGCAAACTTCTTACCTGCGGCTTCGCTACCAATCAACACCGCACTCGCACCATCAACAATCCCTGAGGAGTTGCCCGGCGTATGAATATGTTTAATCCGTTCTACTTGGGGGTAACGCTCGCGAGCAACGCCGTCAAAACCCATGTCACCCATCATTTGAAAAGAAGCTTGCAACTTGGAAAGGGTTTCAACCGTACTGTCCGCTCGAATGAGCTCGTCATGATCCAAAATCATCAAACCGTTTCTGTCCAAGACCGGAATGACCGACTTAGCAAAGGCGCCTTTTTTCCAGGCCGCCGCTGCACGGTGATGTGAGGTTGCGGCATACTGGTCGATATCAGCACGTGAATATCCACCTAATGTCGCAATTAAATCTGCGCCAATACCTTGTGGCATAAACCCAGTACTAAGGTTTGTTTCTGGGTCCATCGCCCATGCGCCACCATCGCTGCCCATTGGAATGCGAGACATCGACTCAACGCCACCAGCAACAACCAGGTTTTCCCAGCCAGAACGAATTTTCATCGCCGCGATGTTCACTGCTTCAAGGCCTGATGCGCAAAAGCGGTTGAGTACCATGCCGGCAACATCATCATTCCATCCGGCAGCCAAAGCGGCGGTCTTCGCTATCACTGCGCCTTGATCGCCCACGGCGGTCACGCAGCCCATCACGATGTCATCGACATCTTGGGTTGCAAATTGATTTCTTTGTTGGAGTGTATTCAGGAGCCCCGTCAATAGCGTGACAGGTTTTACTTCATGAAGAGCGCCAGTCGCTTTTCCTCGGCCACGAGGAGTACGAATAGCGTCAAAAATTAGTGCATCAATAGTCATTATTTAGGTCCCATAACGGATGACTCAAAGGGAACCCAA
>CAXBKT010000264.1:0-2896 GCA_963976155.1 uncultured Kordiimonadaceae bacterium
GTGGAGGTAAAGCTACCTTCTCCGAAAGTATGGTTCAGGCAATGTCTGACCGCGAGTACGAGGCAAATGAAGATTCTATTAATACCTCTATTCAGTCCGGTACATTCTCATACGATATTTCAGGCGCAGCGCGTTAAGTGCTGTAGTGAAGACATTAGTTAAGTAATTAACTATTGCAGTGATAAGATCAATGTGTTATAATGAAACCATTGATTTAAAAGGCCCAGAACACTCATTAAGTACACTCTGAGCCGCACCCCCACAGATAATAATACTAGGTCCACCAGTAAGTCGGGAACCGCTTTTGCGGCACTCCTAGCAAGCTGACACTGTTGTTACGTTGTCTGATCTAGCTGCTTTTTTAATCAATTTAAATCACTCTCTGTAGGGCGTCATTATCGCCACCTAATTCTACACACATTTGATTTTAAAAGTTCATTTCAAGCCATTTCATTCAAGGAGCATTCAAATGGCATTCCCAAAGGCATCAGGTTATACTAACCTCAATTCGGGCAATTTCAGCCCAGTAATTTATTCCAAAAAAGTACAAAAAGCCCTACGCAAGGCTTCCGTTGTAGAGTCGGTAACGAACACCGATTACAGTGGAGAAATCTCAAATTTTGGAGATTCCGTTAAAATCATCAAAGAACCCGATATCACGATCACAACATATGCCCGTGGTACTGCTTTGGCGACACAAGATTTGACCGATGTCGATTTTACAATGGTTGTCGATCAAGCAAATTATTTTCAGTTTGCTATCGACGATATAGAAGAGGCACACAGCCACGTAAGCTTCGGCGATTTGGCCTCAGACCGTGCTGGTTACAAACTGCGTGATACATTCGACGCAGAAGTAATGGGTTACCTCTCAGGCTGGAAAACTCCCAGTTCATGGGCGCGTAACACTACAACAAACGGCACTAAGGCTGACTCAAATGCGGGTACAGACGAAATGCTGGCAGCTAACAAGTTGGACATCACTGACTTTGGTGGTTCTGATGTTGGTGGTACTTCAGAAGTAACTTCCATCCCAATCGCAGTAGGCGGTGGTGCTGGTGGTATCACTTCTCCACTGGCCATCCTTAACCGTATGGCGCGGCAAATGGATCAAGCCAACGTGGACTCTGATGGACGCTGGGTCGTAATTGACCCTGTTTTCGCAGAAGTCTTGATGGACGAATCGAGCAAGCTCATCAACGCAGACTTCGGTGGCGGTGATGAACTACGCAACGGGCGTCTGCCGGGTACACTGCGCGGCTTCACGATCTACAAGTCGAATAATCTGCCTTATCTAGGCGGTGGTGCAGGCGTTGCAGCGTCAGCAGGTTCTGAGACTGCATTTGGCGTGATGGTTGCTGGTCATGCTTCTGCTGTAGCTACGGCTCAACAGATTGCTAAAACAGAGACTTTCCGCTCTCCAACTACATTCGCGGATGTGGTCAGGGGCATGAGTTTATATGGTAGGAAAATTCTCCGTCCAGAAGCACTGTTCACAGCTAACTACAACTTGGCCTAACGGCTACAAGGGGCTGGCCTAGTGCTGGCCCCTTACCCTTTTATAAAGTGATTTCCTTTTACTAAGGTAATGCAATGCCCTCCACCTACATCGACTTATGCAATAAAACCCTACGGCGCTTAAATGAGGTCGAGATTGCTGATGCTGACTTTGGGTCAGTTAGAGGCGTACAGGCTTTAGTTAAAGATGCAGTAAAAGCTGCTGTAGCTAAAATCAATCAAACGGAGTTTGGCTGGCCTTTTAATGCCGCAGAACAAACTGATGTCTTAGTTGTTGGCCAAGAAGAATACCTTTGGCCTCAGTATTTCAAAGTAGTGGATTGGAACAGCTTTCAAATACAAGAAGATACTAACTTAGGTTCCTCTTTTAAAACTCTTAAAGCAATTGAGCAGGAGGAATGGTATAGCCAGTATCGTGACGATGACTACGCTGCAGGCGCTTCTGGAAGAAGTATCCCAGACTTTGTTTTTCCTTCGCATGGCAGTGGTTACGGCGTAAGCCCCTCCCCCAACAAAACCTATACAATTAAGTTCCGTTATTTTTTAAATTATACCGAAATTACAAACGCAACTGATGTCACCCGCATTCCTGAAAGCTTCGACACTGTCCTGATCGATGGCGCACTTTATCATATGTATATGTTTAAAGATAATATGGAGTCTGCCCAAGCTGCCTATATGGGTTTTGAAAAAGGCATCAAAGACCTCCAAACTCTTTATATAAACAATTATATCTCTATTCGAGATACACGGATTAGGTTCTAAATGCCGGATCAAATACAGTCTTTTAAAGTCATATGTAGCGGTGGTCTGAATAGTAATGAAAATCACTTAGACTTATCGGACAACAGTCCGGGTGCCGCCACAAGATTAGTTAATTACGAGCCGTCACTCTTTGGCGGCTATCGTCGTGTTGGGGGGTACGCTAAGTACGATAGTGATTATGGTGAAGTAACCGTAGCGGGGCAGACCACAGGCCAAGGCAAGGTGCTTGGGTTAGCTATTTTCAAGGACGATGTAACAAACTCAACTAAAATAATAGCCGCCCGTCAGGATGCCGGGGCGACCACGTACAGCTTTTATCATTACACTGCTTCCATTGGATGGCGTAAGTACACACTGGACCATTCAGTTACCCGCCCTATGGTTTTAAATGGGCTGACGGTAGGTAAGCTGCGTCATGTGTCATTTAACTTTGGTACAGGTAACCACATAGTATTTGTGGACGGCGTTAATCCCGCTATAGTTTTCAACGGCACTACATGGAAAGAAATAAAGTCCTCACACGCAGGCGGCTATAATGCATCTAATAACACGGCAGGCGGCGCACAGGCACTAAATGCCCCTGCCCTTGTGGATGTATTTGAGAACCATGTAT
>CAXBKT010000265.1:0-2816 GCA_963976155.1 uncultured Kordiimonadaceae bacterium
ATGCTCCATACCCATCTCATACCATTTGGGGTTTTGTGTCACGCGCTTACGCCGGCGTCAGGCCCAGCTTATCAAACAGCACCATGTCTTTGTTGTTTTCGGGGTTCGGTGTTGTCAGCAACTGCTCACCGTAGAAAATACTACTTGCCCCAGCGAGGAAACAAAGGGACTGAGCCTCTTCACTCATTTCCTGGCGCCCTGCAGACAGGCGCACCTCAGACTTTGGCATCATGATACGAGCAACAGCGATGGTACGCACAAACTCAAACGGATCAAGTGCTTCAACATTCTCTAGCGGTGTACCCGGCACTGCAACAAGCATGTTAATCGGCACAGACTGTGGGTGCTCGGGCAAGTTCGCGAGCGTCATCAACATACCTGCACGGTCTTCTGGTTTTTCACCCATACCCACGATACCGCCGGAGCAAACATTCATGCCCGCAGCGCGTACACGCGCCAACGTATCCAGCCTATCCTGATAGGTACGGGTTGAAATAACTTCGCCGTAAAATTCTTCGGACGTATCGATATTATGATTATAATAATCAAGGCCCGCATCCGCGAGACGCTTTGTTTGGTGGTCATCCAGCATGCCAAGTGTCATGCATGTTTCCATACCAAGATCTTTCACACCCTCAACCATCGCAAGAAGTTGGTCCATGTCGCGGTCTTTTGGCGCGGTCCAGGCAGCACCCATACAATAACGTGAAGCACCGCCTTCTTTTGCTTTCTTGGCCGCATCGACAACGCGCTGTACTTCCATCAACTTGGTAGCATCAAGACCTGTTCCGCTTTTATGTTTCGCAGACTGGGAGCAATAGCCACAATCTTCAGCACAGCCACCAGTTTTAATAGAAATCAACTGGGACAGTTGCACCTTGTTCGGGTCATGATACAGGCGGTGAACACGCTGCGCTTCAAACACCAAATCCATAAATGGCATTTGGAACAGGTCCATAATTTCCTGCTTTTTCCAATCATGGCGAATTTCAGCAATTGTTGGGGTAATTGTTGTTGGCGCATTCATCAGTTTGACCACTCCTTGCACATGCTCACCTAGGACCTTGTGCGATATTCTACTATATTGGCCTGCAAACTCGCGGGATGGGGGGTGAGAGTCAAGGAAAAACGGCTGTTGACGGGACGTTCATATCTGCTTATCTGAGCGCATGCGCAGCTTTAACACACCCAATAATAGCCTCGACCTATTTGCCGAGCAAAAGCTTTCAGCCCTAGAGGCCAAAAACCAACGCCGCTATTTGGTTGAAACGGCACGCGGAAATGGGATGTCTCTAACTGTAAGTGAACGCGCCCTCATTAGTTTCACTGACAATGATTACTTGGGCCTTTCTACTCACCCAGATGTTAAAAAAGCCGCAGCAGCAGCTGCTGAGACATACGGCGTGGGCGCTGGCGCCAGCAGACTGGTAACCGGCAACCACCCTGTGTATGCCGCCCTAGAAGCAAAAATTGCAGAAATCAAAGGAACTGAAGACGCTGTCGTTTTTGGTTCAGGTTATCTGGCAAATGTTGGAATCATTCCGACCTTTATCGGCGCTAAAGATCTAATTATTGCAGATGAACTTGTTCACACTTGCATTCATGCAGGCATGGCCCTTTCCAACGCGAAGATACTCTTTTTCCGCCACAACGATGTAGCACATGCAGAAGAGTTACTAGCTGAGCACCGAGATAACCACCCACACGCTATGATTATTGTCGACGGCGTATATTCAATGGATGGCGACTTAGCACCTCTTGATAAGCTTGCTGAACTTGCCGAAAAATACGACGCTTGGCTGATGAATGACGACGCCCACGCCCTTGGCACAGTTGGTGGTGGCCGCGGGTCGGCCCACGAGTTTGGCGTTGAAGGAAAAGTACCCTTCCAAATGGGAACTCTTTCAAAAGCAGCAGGGTCATATGGTGGGTACCTCGCAGCCAGTAAAAGTGTGATTGACCTTATTAAAACTCGGTCGCGTTCCTTTATTTACACAACAGCTTTACCGCCCGCAGTTACTGCGGCCTCACTCAAAGCGCTTGAAATCATGATGGCAGAACCTGAGCGCTGTGCCCGCACCTTATCTCACGCCAAACGTTTCTCAGCTGCACTTGGACTGAAGGAGCCAGCCACTCCAATTGTGCCGCTGGTTATTGGCAGTGAAAAAGCAGCACTAGATGCTTCTGCTGCACTAACTAGTCAGGGAATTAAAGTGATTGCGTTTCGCCCCCCGACAGTCCCTGAAGGAACATCGCGACTAAGGTTCTGCTTCTCTGCCACGCATAAAGACGAAGATGTCACTCACTTGATCACTGTCTGCCAAAAACTCGGCCTGAAGGGTAAAGTATGAGCAGGCTTTTCATCACAGCCACCGGCACAGAGGTTGGAAAAACTTTTGTGACTGCAGCACTCTGTCACCAGCTTAAAAACGCGGGCAAACCGGTACATGCCATTAAACCCCTGATCAGTGGTGTCGAAAATGAATGTATGTCAGGCACTGACACTGCGATCATTGCAGAAGCGCTTGGCCTTCCCCTCACGCCAGATACATTAAATTCGATCTCTCCCTTTCGTTATAAAGCACCGCTAGCGCCGTCCATGGCGGCTGAACTTGAGGGAAAAACCCTAGACTATGACGCCCTCCTAACCTTCAGCAAACATGCTTTGATCGACAACCAGTTCTGCCTTGTTGAAGGCGTGGGAGGAAGCTTTGTTCCTCTAACCAACAACAAGCTTGTTGCCCATTGGATTAAAGACCTTGGCCTGCCTTCAGTTCTGGTCGCTGGTAGCTATTTGGGTACGCTCTCGCATATCA
>CAXBKT010000266.1:0-2736 GCA_963976155.1 uncultured Kordiimonadaceae bacterium
CGTCGCGGCCAATGCCCATATCGCCTGTCGCAACACCTTTAACACGACCATCTTCATGATAGAGAATTTCAGCGCCAGCAAAACCTGGATAAATCTCAACACCCATGGCCTCGGCTTGTTCAGCGAGCCAACGGGATAAGTTGCCAAGTGATAAAGTATACATGCCATGGTTAGACAAGAGCGGCGGCATCATAAAGTGGGGAAAGTTTGTCTTCCCAGTTTCAGAGAGCACCCAGTGTTGATTATCAGTAACCGGCGTATTGAGCGGCGCACCTTTTTCTTTCCAGTCAGGAATAAGTTCATTCAGAGCAATAGGATCGACCACCGCACCAGACAAAATATGAGCGCCAATCTCTGAGCCCTTTTCAATGACACAGACCATCAATTCCTGATCTTTTTCTTGCGCCAATTGCCTCAATTTAATCGCAGCAGAAAGGCCAGCGGGACCACCACCAACAATAACCACGTCAAATTCCATGGATTCACGTTCCATGTGTCACTCCTTTTAAACTTCCTGTGGCAACCTGTATCTCTAAAGACCTACAAGATACCATGCAGATAATCCGCCATGTCGCCACAATGGGCCAAAGCCCTAACTTGGACCGGTCTTATTCGCTTTCAAGTCTTATGCCTGCACTCATGAAAAAGGTCAAACAATTGAGTAAAATCAAGGCCTTTTGGCCGTAACGGAATTACACTGTGAAATAACTGTAAAAATTCGATGCAAATTCTTCAGTCCCCGCGCTATATTAAGAAAAACCAACCTACTTTTGGCTAATTATATGACCACTGAGTTGAGTGACATAAACGATCCCGGCACCCTTCTCGCATGGCACATCGCTATGGGAGTAGACGAGGCAATAGCGGATGAGCCCATTGACCGTTTCAATGCGCCAGCCCCCTTACCTGCTCAACTGAATGTAGCGGCACAAAAGCAACAAACGACCCCTACCCCAATTACCGCACGGCCAGCTCAGCCTACCAGCGGCGCTGGAGCTGAGGCAGCCACTGCAATAGCTCAGGCCTGCCACACCATTGAAGAATTACGCTTGGCTTTGAAAAGTTTCGATGGCGGACTTTTAAAACGCTCAGCTAAAAACACTGTATTTTCCGACGGCGTGGTTGACGCACCTCTTATGGTTATCGGCGATTTGCCCGGCAGCGAAGAAGATCAGAGTGGCAAGCCTTTTGTCGGTCCATCAGGCCAATTACTAGACAAGATGTTAAGTGCAATTAACTGCAGCCGTTCTGACAACGCGTATCTCACCAATTTCGTGCCGTGGCGTCCGCTGGGAAGTGCCAAACCAAACACCGAAATTCTGTCAATGTGCAAACCTTTTGTTGAGCGGCACATTGCACTCGCCAAACCAAAGATAGTGGTGCTGATGGGTGGTATCCCTGCTAAAACACTCCTGAACACTGAAGACAGCATTTCACGCCTACGCGGCAAATGGAAAAAACTGTCTTTGGAGGGAACGGATTTTGATGTCTTGCCCATGGTGCACCCAAGTTATCTAATTAGCCAACCGCTACAAAAGAGAGCGGCTTGGCAAGACCTACTGTCCATTAGGGAGAAACTGTTATCTTAAAGAGTGGCAGAAAAGTTGTTTTAAGTATCGTTGTCTGCTTATTTTTTGCAAACAGCCCACTGGTAGCACAACAACGGGACAATAGTAGTTATGTACCTGCTGTCCTTTCCAAAACTGACATCAAGCGATATCAGCGAATATTTGAGCTTCAAAATCAAGCACTTTGGAAACAAGCTGACAAATTGATCAAACGTCTTGATGATGACGTCTTGATGGGTCATGTACAATTTCAGCGTTACATGCATCCTACTGGCTATAGAAGCCGGTACAGCGAACTTGCCGCTTGGTTAAAACGCTATAATGACCACCCCAATGCATGGCAAGTCTATAATCTGTCGCGCAAACGCCAAGGCAAAGCACGTGCCCCAAGGCGCCCTGCAGATACCAGGTACCCAGGTGTAACCGGCCAATCTGCAGCACCGAAACCGCCTCTTCCTCGGAGGACACGCCTTGAAAAGCGCGCTATCACGACATTCTTTGCAAACGTCAGGCGCTATGTTCGAAAAGGCGACCCTGATCGTGCCGAACGCCGCTTTTGGGCAATCGAAAAACGGAATTTACTGGTTCCTCACGAAAAAGCAGATGCCTTAGAACGCATAGCCGCAAGCCATTATTATAAAGGGAATGACATCAAGGCTAAAGCTTTATCAACCCTTGCAGCCAACCTTGGGCGTGAAATAGAACCTGCTACAGATTGGATTGCAGGCCTGTCAAACTGGCGGCAAGGTAACATTGAAACAGCGTATAATCATTTCAACATACTAAGTGAGGCTGAACGCGCGAGCGACTGGCTATTGTCAGCGGGTCACTTTTGGTCTGCACGAGCGGCTTTCAGGCTGGGTGACAGTTACGGAGCAACACAGCACCTGAAACTTGCAAGTTCATATAGCGAGACCTTTTACGGGCTCATTGCAGCACGTCAACTTGGCATCACTTCCGACATCGACTGGTCCGTACCTGAATTTAATGACGGGGCGATGAATAATCTGTTGCGGTACCCAGCAACACGACGGGCCATTGCCCTAACGGAAGTGAGCCGTAATGATGTTGCTGACGAAGAGTTGCGCCTTTTATGGGGTCGCGAAGGTGCCTCGGTACAAGATGATCTACTGGCTTTTTCAGTCACATTAAACCTGCCCTCCATTCA
>CAXBKT010000267.1:0-2725 GCA_963976155.1 uncultured Kordiimonadaceae bacterium
CCCCTGTCAAATCCTCGATATGGCTTGCTATCCACCAAGTATTACCAGCCGAGTCCATCACCCCGCCGTGCCTGTCACCGTAGAACATATCTGTTGGGGGCATAATCTCTTCGCCGCCTGCAGCAATCGCTTTAGCGTGAACAGCATCAACATCTTCCACATAGATATACAGCATGGTCGGCATCGGAGGTACATTCTCGCGCGCGTCTGCGAGCATTATCATGCTTGTACCAACACGCACTTCTACATTCATAATCGGCCGGCTACCATCTGCGTTTGCAGGCGCTTTGGTTAAGCTGCGAACCTCAGCGTCAAACGTTGCAATTAGGAAATTCAACACTTTTTGCGCCCCGTCTACAATCATAAACGGGGACACCGTGTGATAGCCCTCTGGTACTGATTTCACAGGTAAATTTTGCTCTGGCATAGCCTAAATCCTAGTTACGGTTAAAATCATCCTCAAGGCGTACGATATCATCTTCGCCCAGATAACTACCTGATTGCACCTCAATAAGACGAAGCGGTATTTTACCGGGGTTTTCAAGCCGGTGTGTAGCGCCAAGCGGTAAGTAAATACTTTCGTTTTCACCCATTAAATGTTCTTCATCATTGCGGGTAACAACGGCGGACCCCTCTACAATCACCCAGTGCTCCGCCCTATGGTGGTGCATCTGAAGCGATAGTCGTTTGCCAGGGTAAACCTCAATTTCTTTCACCTGATACCGGTCCCCAAGTGCGAGAGTACGGTAATTGCCCCACGGACGGTAAACAATTGAATGCAGATCCGCTTCAGGACGTTTCTGGGCCTTCAAGGTTTCAACCAATTTCTTTACGTCTTGGTCTTTCCCTTTTTTGGCAACCATAATGGCATCATCTGTTGCCGCAATAATAAGGTCCTCAACGCCGACCGTTGAAACCAAATATCCATCACCGTGGATGAAACAGTTTTTGGTGTCTTCCATCAGCACATCGCCAACAGCCACGTTGCCATCAGAATCCGCTACCTGCACATCAGCAAGCGCCGAGAAACTACCCACATCAGACCAGCCAAATTCAGCCGGCACAACCGCCGCACGGCCGGTTTTTTCCATGATGGCATAATCGATACTGTCCGCTGGCACAGCCTTAAACTCTGCTTCGCCGAGACGGAGGAAATTCAAGTCTGGTACAGCCGACGCAAGCGCCTTGCGGGTCGCTGCTAGCATCTCGGGCTGGTGTTTTTCAAATTCTGCAAGAATAGTACTGGCAGCAAACATAAACATGCCGCTATTCCAGCTATAATTGCCCGCTTTTAAATACTCCGCCGCAGTATCCGCATCAGGCTTTTCCTTGAAGGCCTCAATCACACGGGCACCCTTTGCCCCTGCAATTTCAGCGCCCTGCGCAATATAGCCATACCCCGTTTCCGGGCGTGTTGGTGTCATACCAAAACAAACAAGATAATCCTGTTTTGCCGCACAGGCAGCAGCATTCACAGCTTTATGGAACCCTGGCACATCAAGGATGACATGGTCAGCCGCCAAAAACAGCAACAGCGCGTCCGGGTCAAGTTCAGCCGCTTTTATTGCGGCTAGCGCCACTGCTGGCGCAGTATTGCGGCCAACCGGCTCCAATATTACCGACTGCATATCCACACCGGCTTTTGCAGCTTGCTCGTTTACAATGAAGCGGTGATGCTCGTTCGCAACCACAAGAGGCTTGCCAAACCCATAACTCTCTCCAACACGCTCAAGCGCTTGTACAAACAGGCTCTTTTTGCCAAGGAGCGGCAAAAACTGTTTTGGATACTTTGAACGAGACAGTGGCCAAAGGCGCGAACCTGCACCACCGGAAAGAATGACGGGATAGATAGTTTTTTTCATTAATTAGTTCCAATCACGCTGTGATCAGCAAAAGATACAAATAATTTATCGGATTGTGCCCGTGTGAGCCACGTTAGGTCAACACCCTATTACGTTAAAGCCTACTGCGCAGGGCTTCAAAAAATCGGCTGGAAACCTTTCGAGGAGCCAGTGTCTGCGCCCAATTACTAAGTACCATTTCAGTATCAGCGATGCTACCGAGCTCTACTGCTTTTATGCAGGCATCAATACAATCGTCCATATCATCAATATCGTAGCTTGCAACCTGCCCGTTCACTTCCGGGAGAATAGGCCTAAGACTATGAGGTACGACAACAGGGCGGCCAAAACTAGCGGCTGTCATCACCACACCTGAATTAAGCGTAATGGCATAAGGGCACACCACCACATCCACAGCGCGGAAATATACCTGTAGCTTTTGGTCATCCAAATACCCCAGGTGCAGCTGTACATCGTTTCGCTCCGCCACAAGCGCCTTCACTTTCGTCATATAGGCAGCGTCAAACGACTTGCCCACAACAAACACCCGCGCTTTGCCATCTAGCTTTTCCTGAAGTTGATCCAGTTCCGCCAAAAAACGGGCGCCACCCTTTTGTTGCATCATATTACCAAACAGAAGAAATGCCTTATCATCTGGCAATAACCCCAGTGTGTGACGCGCTTCAGTCTGACCAATATAATCGCCGTAAACACCATGATAAGACGGGTGCGGCACATGAAAAACCTTATCCTGCGGGATAGCATAATAGGGCATACAAAGGGCCACGGTTTCAGGATTCATAATATGAATATGGTCAACAAGCTCCGCCATCCGCGCCCTGAGCGCCGCTTCCTCGTCAGGAAACTTGCTACCATGAGACAGA
>CAXBKT010000268.1:0-2664 GCA_963976155.1 uncultured Kordiimonadaceae bacterium
AAAAGGTGAACATTGAAGCTGGTGGGCAGGCCGCTATTGGTGTTTATGAGGGGGGGGTGAATGCTAAAAAAGAACCATAAAGCCCATGTAGCGGCCAATCGGTTTGACCTAAACACATTGCCCGCCTGCGGGGCCAGAACGCGCTCAGGGGGCTTATGTAAGCAAAAGGGCAACCTTCGTAATGGTCGATGTAAACGCCATGGTGGGGCCTCCACAGGGCCGATTAACCAAACCTTTGGAAAGAATCACCATCGCTACGTCCACGGCCTTAGAACTAAGGAATTCATCGCTATCCGTAAGCTGGCAGCAGAGATGCATAAATCATTAGTACATTTGGTACAGCAGGTCTAATAGCTGGTGTGTTTTGTCTTTATGGGCAAATGAAATATTTAGGCATTCTTGTGTAATCCCCCCATTTTTAACATCAGTCAAAACTAGGGAACTTCTCGGTTATAGCAGCTGTCGAGGTGGAACCCCGCCAATCGCCGAGCCTTTACAGCCACAAAAGAAAACCTTTTTTGATTCTTTGGCCTCATACTTTACTGGCGTGAAATCTGTACCTTTATGAGAACCGTCGCAAAACGGTTGTGATTTACTTTCACCACATGCGCACCAGAAATATGATTTCCCCGTTTCTACTTCCACTGCATAAGGCGTATCAGATGCTCTTTTTGGATTGCTCATTTCTATAACTCCTTGGGTGATTTTTGAATATAACGCCCAGCTCACCGAGCAAATTTCGAGAAACTTCGCGATTGCATTATTAACTTTGTTGAGCTTTAAAAAGCCTCATTAGCCTAATTTATAAGGCTTCTGGGGCTTTTTATTCCTAATTATGAATGCCTCAATGGCTCTATGCAGGCCTGTTTAGCAATGGTATCTGATCACGATAATTGTAAGCTACCAAGGCAGACAGCAAACCCAAAGTGATGGCTGGAGCAGCTCCCGGACCTAAGATAAGTAGATGGGCAAAAACTGCTCCTATCATAGTGCAAACCAACAATCCTGCTCCCCATACTTGCTTCCCCGGCACAAACAGTAAAATGGCAGAACCCACTTCAATTGCCCCCGTGAGATACCGGAACCATTGACCTAAGCCAATGGTTTCGAACGAGGCCACCATCATTTCAACGCCAGATAACTTAGCTGCTCCTGCGCCGAAAAAAGCGAGACCAATGAGAATACGAATAACAAGCAGGCCGTATTGTTTTAATTTATCGTTCATAGTGCAATTCCTTAGGACATTTTTTGATTATGGTGAACATCCTAGCAATGATATATTATTGCATCAATGAGCAAATTTGCTCCCAATATGCGCTTTTTTGCAACATAGGCATAAAACGATATGAATAGATGGAATTTGATAAGAACGGCTCACCAATTGGCGAAACTAGGCACCATTAGTGCAACAGCAGAAGCCTTAGGTATTCATCGGGCCACGGTACTAAGGCACATCGATGCGCTTGAGGATGAATCTCAATCCAAACTCTTTCAGCGCCACTCACGGGGATATATTCCAACCGAAGCAGGTGAAGATCTCATGCTGGTCGCCAGTGCCACTGAAGATCAATTTGCTCAGTTATTCAATCGTCTAAAACAACAACCTGAACATTTATCTGGCAACTTTATCATCACTTCCTTGCCTCTGCTTGCACCCATTATAATACCCATTCTCAAGCAATTTCAGCTCCAACATCCGGACATACAATTACAGTACATCACGAGTGAAAAGCTGTTTCGTTTAGAGTTTGGTGAAGCCCATATAGCGATCCGCACCGGAGAGAAGCCATCCCTGCCAGACAATGTGGTTATGCCATTTATGCAGCAACATATGGCTCTATATGCGCACAAAGAATACCTGGACCAAAATGGCTACCCCAAAAGCCTAGCTTTACTCAAAGAACACAGCTTTATAAGTTTCGCGGACTTAATGCCTCGCATTCCTGTTCATAAATGGATAATCGACCACATCCAAGTCAAGGATATAGTGCTAAAAACAAACGACCGACAAGTATTGCAAGAAGCTATTCTAGGCGGCCTGGGCATCGGTTTTATGTTTAAGCATGATGCGCAAGCCAATGACCAATTAATTGAGCTTTTTCCACACCTAAAAGAGTGGCTTGTGCAGCACTGGCTGGTTACCCATGGTGATTTACACCGCAGTGCAAAGGTGCAGGCATTTCTGGCTATACTTCGGTCAATTACTTAACGTTTAATGAAAGGCCTCTGACAAAATATGGCGCACTCAAAAGTGGCCAAACGACTTAAAGCCTATGTGTGGGGCTAGAATGCGCGGAGGTGGGCCTATTTAATCATAGGTCAACATTCGTAATGGTCGATGTAAACGCCACGGTGGAGACTCTACAGGGCCGATTAATCAACCCTTTGGAAAGAGTCACCATCGTTATGTTCACGGTCTTAGGACTCAAGAGGTGGTCGCCATGCGTAAGATGCTATTTTCTATGCGACTATTGCGATCCAACCAAGATCAGTAGAACATTCCAGAGGTAAGTTATCTAATTACCCTAAAACCCTTCAATACTCAAAATGCTTGATAGTTTAATGAGAAATCTTAGCTAGTAAGTGTCAACACATTGCTAAGCGAAAAGGGCTATGGACATAAAAACTATGGCTGAGTCAGATCGACTGCTTGCTAAACAATGA
>CAXBKT010000269.1:0-2655 GCA_963976155.1 uncultured Kordiimonadaceae bacterium
GCGGCCCAGCTATTGCCGGGCAGGGGTTGGCCCACCTGCGGCAAATACTGCAAAAGATCGCGCTTAACGCCAACAGCCTCAACCATTAACCGGTGGTCCTTGAGGCCGGTAACGCCTATGTCCACCCTATTCCCGAGCTGATCAGCGTAAAGCAAGATTATTTCTGATTTTGGATGGGCAGAAAGGGTGTGTCCGTTCTCATCTGTGACGACCATGCGACTTGCATCAAACCCAAGCACAACATGCTTGGGTTCAAGGTTTTCGCCATTAAAAAAACGCGCGTTAAACTGCATAACTACCTCGACTAAATCGTGCCTATATCAAAGCCTTCAGCAAGACCCTCCCCAAAACTTGGTTCAGCTTCAGGCGACTGCGTTATTTCTGCCAATTTAATATCTCCATGGATTTCCAAATTGGAAAAAATAAAACGCATCACTCGCAGCTGAACAATAGGAAAGGCCAATCCCAAAGTGCAAAGCACAAGTAAGACGTTACCTACAATAAGCCTTAGCATATCTGCTCGACCGCCCAAAAAGTTCAGAGAGGTGCCTTCATATTTTGTGTTGTCGAGAAAGTGTTCTAACTTCTTTTGTTCGTAAGCAGCTATGCCCTTTGCGAAAAACCATAAGAATACGGCATATCCAACCAGCGCACCAATCAGAGCTATTGGTACTACACCTGACAAACCTGCAAGCAGCACTATGACAAAATAACTGATTCCAGCCAGCACGACGTATCCTATCATCCTGACGAAAGCCGCAAACAACGGGTCAAACTCTGCTTGATAGGAAAAGCCTCCACTTCCCATTCGGGCATTATTGATTTGAAGGTTCCAGAGTTTATTTTCCACATACGGGCGCGCCAGTCCAAATGTAACGGCCAGCACCAAACTGTACGCATAAGCACTCCAAGCATAAGTTGCTGGTGAGCCCACCAAGGCTCCTTTAATGCCGCGCCAACGTGTACGCGACAAACGATACCGAAGTGATGTGTAAACTGCATAGTGCAACAGCCATAAGCCCAGCAGGCCAACGACGGCAAAAAGTGCAATGCCGGGCAGGAGGTCCTGCTGTACTATTAAATACTGAGCGTAAGAAATAGCAGCACCTAACGGTATAAAAACCGTTAGAAAAACTATCAGAAAACCAACGAACATCTCTTGGCCTTTACCAGTGTATTCAAAAGGATCTCCCATGACCTTCGTATGTGCCCACAAATAGCGCCGTACGCTGGTGCGCCCCCCAAAGCGATAGAGCGAGAGCGTTAAAATATTGAAGAGTAGATTCTTCCATATTATCGGCCACAACTCCTCGGTTTTACCGGTGAATTCAAACTTGTGAACAGATGGCTGTGGCTTATGCGTGCCGTCGAAATCCGACGGCAAATTAGTTGGTGTAGTCATAATTTTCCCCAAAAGTGTAAGGGTCTACTTCACCGCAAAACACAGCCCATGATCAAGTGTAAAAACACAACCTTAAAAAATATTCCCAAAATTTACGCCCTAAAGCGCAGCTTTGCTTGACTTGAAGGCCTTTCACCGGTAACTCGCGAGTTCCTGTTTTTTTATATTTTAAGGGCCTTTTAGCTATGAGCGAACAACTGAGTGCGAACCAGCCTGTCAACCTGCGCCTACCAGATGGTAGCGTACGCACGTTTGATGGTCCGGTTACGGGCACCACGCTCGCTGCTGATATTGGCCCTGGCCTTGTAAAAGCAGCACTCGCCATCAAGGTCAACGGCGACGTATGGGATCTATCCCGCCCGATTGAAGCAGACGCTGACGTTTCAATTGTCACAAAACGTGACACTGAAGAAGCGCTTGATATTCTGCGCCACGACTGCGCACACATCATGGCCGAAGCCGTGCAGGAACTGTTTCCCGGTACACAGGTTACAATCGGACCAAACATCACTGATGGTTTCTTCTATGATTTCGCCCGCGATAAACCGTTTACTGAAGAAGACCTCGAAGTAATCGAAAAACGCATGCATGAAATCGTGAAGCGCAACGAAGAGATCACGCGTGAAGTATGGGCACGAGATGAAGCCATCGCTTACTTCAAAAAAATTGGCGAAACCTATAAAGCTGAAATCATATCCGACCTACCAGAAGGTGATGACATTACGGTTTACCGCCAAGGGGAATGGTTAGACCTTTGCCGCGGCCCACACTTGCCTTCAACTGGCAAACTTGGTGACGCCTTCAAATTAATGAAGGTTGCTGGCGCATACTGGCGCGGTGATAGCAAAAACGAGATGCTAACACGCATCTACGGCACATGCTGGACAGACAAAAAGGAACTAAAAGCCTACCTTCACCGTCTTGAAGAAGCAGAAAAGCGTGACCACCGTAAACTTGGTGCGCAAATGGACTTGTTCCATATGCAAGAAGAGGCGCAAGGCAGCGTATTCTGGCACCCACAAGGTTACACAATGTGGCTACAGATGGAAAAATACATCCGGTCGCGCCTTCAGGAATACGGCTATCAAGAAATTAAAACACCCCAGCTTTTGGATAGTAAGTTCTGGGAAAAGTCTGGCCACTGGGCAAAGTTCCGCGAGAATATGTTTGTAGTCCCGGATGAAATTCCATCAACGGATGAAGACGCCCCCGTAGTATCTGGTGATGGCCGCCTGATGGCGCTGAAGCCGATG
>CAXBKT010000270.1:0-2582 GCA_963976155.1 uncultured Kordiimonadaceae bacterium
CCCGCCAATATTATCGTACGCAAAGATGGTTGCCCCGTGCTGGTAGATTTTGGCCTAGCAAAAACAGTGAATGCCTCTACCGACCTTGAAACTGTCACGGATGAAAATCTGCTGAATACCATGGTACATGGCACCCTTGCCTATATGTCGCCAGAGGTTATGCGCGGCGAGATAGCAGATGAAAAATCAGATATATTCTCCCTCGGTGCCGTGTTTTACGAAATGCTATACGGTGAGCGCGCCTTTAAAGCCCCATCTGACGCAGAGACAGTTCACCTGATTTTAAATGTCGATCCTGCACCTAGTGATGAAAATGCAAACAAAACGCCAGAATGGGCTGGCTGGTTAGCAAATAAAATGTTGGCAAAAAAACGCGAAGACAGATTTGAAAAATTCACAGACATTCAAGATATCATCAACGACCCGACAGCCTATTACTCTGACGGAAAAGCAATAAATAAACAGAAGAAACGCAAAAAACGCATTGTTCTAAGCGGAGCGATTGCCGCTGTAGTAGCGCTAACCGCTATTGCCGGCACCCAATATGGATGGCAGAGTCCAAGTGTAAGCGGCCATATTAATGCCGGGCTTGAGAAATTGAAAAACTTTGAAGAGAAGAGCGCAATTTCAGAAGCCAAAGCCCATTTCCAAACCGTACTTATTACTGATCCCGAAAATGCAGCAGCAACGGCTGGCTATAGCTTGGCGTTGCTAGGAGAATATACAGATGAGGAAGCCGATCCAACCACACTTGACTCTGCCGAGGCCGCGGCGAACCTAGCAATCGAATTGGATGATCAACTGGCTTTGGCATATACGGCTTTGGCACGAGCAAAAGAATACCAAGGTTTGATGGACGATGCTAAACAGAATTATGAAAAAGCTCTGTCATTAGACCCGTCAGAATTTCACACACTCGAGGGTTATGGCCACTTTTTATGGCAACAAGGGAAGTTAGACGAAGCCGCTCAGATTTACAGGAAAGCTTCCACTCAATATCCACAAGAAAGTCTTTTTTATACTCAACTAGGCGAAGTTCTTCGTTTTTTAGGGGAGTATGACGAGGCGGAAGATGTTTTGCGTACTAGCCTGAGTTTGTCACCGGACAATGTCCTGACACATTTAACACTTAGCGCTGTACTGTATTCTAAAAATGATCTTGTTGGAGCAATTGCAATCGCACAGCAAGGACTTCAAATTCGACCACACTCCGCGTTATATGGAAACCTAGGCACTTTTTACTTCACCTTGGGGCAATACGGCCAAGCGATCAATTCCTTTGAACGAGCAATAGATGTGGATGGTAATAGCCACTCATACCTTCAATGGGCAAATTTAGCTGACGCCTACCGCATGAATCCTGAGACAACTGAAAAAGCCAAGATCGCATACAAGAGAGCGTTGCAGCTTTTGGAGGGAATAATGCAGCCAAATGATAGCAGACCCACATATGTTAGCCGTGCAGGCCTCTATCATGCAAAAGCCGGAGAGCCAAAGGAAGCTGTGGTACTTGCAGCTAAAGCTCTAGCATTAGCACCAAGTAATAGTTCCGTATTATTTCGTTCGGCTGTGACTTACGATTTAGCTGGTGAACGTACAACTGCGCTTTCTTTAATCAAACAAGCACTTGATGGGGGATACCCTATCTCCGCAATCAAGAGCGAACCCGATTTAGCAGGCATGAGAAATGATCCACGTTATCATCAATTATTGGCTGAAAGAGAGGACAAATAAAACTGGCCAAAACATTCATTTGTTAGATCGCTCGAATATTTAATTACTAGACCGAGTTTTATTCCATACTAACTTTGTTTAATCAAAAAAGGGGGTCCCTATGTCTACCAGCACCAATACACACTTATTGCAATTGGAGTTTGACGCCAAGCAAGTAACTCAAGTTTTAATGTTTAGCCTTACCTGCAACAACGAGCCATCCATTATCACAACCGGCGCCTACGCAGGTACTTATGAGTTAAACAAAGGCGATGTGGTCAATGTTGAAGTAACAGCGACGAGCCTTCTTGACCCTGAGCCAAGCCCTCTCGACCCTGAGGGAAAGTACATGGTCGAACACATAGAAATCGTGTCCTTAGATATTGTTAGCATACCTAATGTGAACAGCTTAACGCCAGAAGCACTGTCGCCTTTCGCAAGGTTTTCTGCCACCCAGATATACGGCGGAGAAAAGTTTACGGAAGTAACAGTTGTCGTCGACCCTGTAGAGAGAGAAAAGAAGTATCAATCACATATACAGGAGCCTCTACTAGTAGAAGCCGCAGCAGGGTTTTGGCAATTATCTGCTTACCTATCAGTAATTGTTCATGCAACAGACACAACAAATTCAGACGGTGGCATACAAAAATTCCCCCGTGTCTTCACCTTCGACCCGGAAGTCACCGGTGGCCGAACTCCCGGCTAAACTAACTCAAGAGGCATGTCAGGTGTCATTTGAACGACAACAAAAAGCACCTACTGTGAAATCTAATATTATCAAAACGAGCAATTCTACGCTTCCCCAGAAATGCTCTTAACTCTGTAATTTCACTTTCTGATTTTGCACGAGCAATACATTGATACGGCGC
>CAXBKT010000271.1:0-2450 GCA_963976155.1 uncultured Kordiimonadaceae bacterium
TGGGGTGAGTGAGAGCAGCCAACAACGCTGCAGCTTCAAGGGAGACGGGTATAAGTTGTTGCGCTAAGCCAATAGCTAAAGCTCAAATTGAGACCTAAAGAGGTACCTACGATGATTAATAAAGCTGTTATAACTTGCTCACTTACCGGAGTATTAACCGACCCTAAGCAACATCCTGTCCCCGTTACTGTTAAAGAAATGGCAGATTCTGCACGTGATGCTTACAACGCTGGTGCGTCTTGCATGCATGTTCATTTTCGCAAACAAGCAGAAGGTCAGGGTCATATGCCGAGTTGGGAGCCTGAGGTCGCGTGCGCTATCGCCGATGCTATTCGCGATGTCTGTCCTGGTGTCATTTTGAACTTTTCCACTGGTGTTCCAGGGCGTAATCAAGCAGGACCAATGGCCTGTTTGCGCGCCAGCCGTCCCGAAATTGCAGCGATGAATTCTGGCAGCTTGAATTATCTCAAAACCCGTTCAAATGGTACGTGGGCCTGGCCACCGATGTTGTTTGACAACCCGGTTGAAAAAATCACAGAAATGCTTGATTGCATGAAAGAAACGGGCACTCGCCCAGAATTTGAATGCTTCGATGTAGGTATCGTACGCTCGGTAAATATGTTTCAAGAAGTGGGGATGGTCGATAAAGCAGACTATAACTTCGTTATGGGAGTTGCCTCAGGTATGCCCGCAGACCCTGAATTGCTTGAACTTTTGGTGAAATATATGAAACCTGGTTCAAAATGGCAAACAACGGTTATTGGTCGCGACGAAATATGGCCGGTACATCGTAAAACGGCTGAGTTGGGCGGAAATTTGCGAACCGGTGTAGAAGACACTTTTTACCTTCCTGATGGCAGTAAAACTACAGGTAATGGTCAACTTATTGAGGCGCTAGCCCAAGTTGCTCGTGATGCAGGACGTGAAATTGCCAGTCCCAAAGAGGCCCGCGAATTATTCTTATAATTGGCATTCACAGCTAAAAATAAAGGCACAAGTATGAGTTACCAATCAACCCTTGCAGCAAACAGTTTTGACGGTAAAAGCATCATAATAACCGGAGGAGGCAGTGGCATTGGTCGCTGTACAGCCCACGAACTAGCGTCCCTTGGTGCCACCGTTCTGTTGTTAGGTCGCACTCTTGAAAAACTTGAAAGCACAGCCAAAGAAATAACCGAAGACGGCGGCAAAGCGCAATGTTATGTATTGGACATCCGCGACGAAGAAAAAGTAATTGCAACAATTGCTAAAATTCTAGCCATAAATAAACGCGTCCACGGCCTAATCAATGTGGCTGGAGGCCAGTATCCATCTCCTTTAGAAGCCATTAGCAAAAAAGGTTTTGATACCGTTGTGCATTCCAATTTAGTGGGAGGCTTTTTGATGGCCCGTGAGATTTTCAAACAGCACTTCAAAGCCTATGGCGGCAACATTGTTAACATTACCGCCGACAACAAAAATGGCATGCCAGGTATGGGACATTCTGGCGCGGCTCGGGCTGGCATGGAAAACTTTACAAAAACCGCAGCTTGGGAATGGGGGCGTTATGGTGTGCGAGTTAATGCTGTTGCCCCAGGCTGGGTCGCCTCTTCCGGCTTTGATACTTATCCAGACTCGATGAAAGAAGGTATACGTAATCTTAAAAATCATGTGCCTCTGGGCCGTATTGCCAGTGAGGCTGAAGTCTCCTCTGTTTTGTGCTTTTTGATCAGTGCAGGTGCTAATTTCATTAGCGGCCAATCTATCTGGGTTGATGGTGGTTCAAGTATGGGTTCGGCCCCCGCACTGTTCCCACTACCAAAAGGCAAAGTCGACAATACAGATACTTGGAACGGTTTCCATCGAGCTGAGTTACCAGAAGTGTTGAAGTAAATCGACGTTCGAACTTTTACGATCTTTTTTTATTCAGTTGAAGGCGCACCCCATGCCAATTATAGAATCACAAATAGAAGTCCTCTCAGACGAATTTTCCGCAAACGTCGAAGCGATGCAAACATCCATGCAAATGGTTCAAGACATTGAAGACAAGGTTTATCAAACTGAAGTGTCTAAAAAAGAGCGCTACGCTCAGCGTAAAATGATTTTACCCCGCGAGCGACTTGCCCGTTTACTGGATCCTGGCGCGCCTTACCTTGAGCTAGCGTCATTGGCAGGTTACAAAATGTATGATGATAACGATGGTACTGGAGCCGGGGCTGGCTCTATTAGCGGCATTGGCTACGTCTCTGGTGTGCGCTGCATGGTAAGAGTTGACAATTATGCAGTTAAGGGTGGAACCATTACACCGATAGGTTTAGAAAAAGCACTACGCATGCAACACATTGCCTTCGAAAATAAGCTACCCAGCGTAACCTTAGCGCAAAGCGGCGGCGCAAATCTTACATACGCTGCGGATACATTTGCCCATGGTGGACGAGGCTTTGCCAACCAAGCGCGAACATCTGCTGCTG
>CAXBKT010000272.1:0-2392 GCA_963976155.1 uncultured Kordiimonadaceae bacterium
AGCAGGTTAAAACGCGGTCGCCCTTAATTTTGGTGCTGGTGGTAAATAATAGATTTTAAGTTTTACTGTGCCTAGGCCGATCCTCGAAAAGGTGGAAAACCTACCCACTCTGGCACGGTAAATTTTTTGTAGGTCGTAGCGGTGCGGACATGAGCAAATTATTTAGCCTTAAAAAGTGGCTCACAATTGATGAAACCGAAAAGTACTTAACTATGATTTTTGGAGAAGCGGTATCACGGGCAGATATTATGCGCTTGGTATTGGACGAACAGTTAACGCTATCTGCAAATCTGGTTAATGGAGCTTATGCGACCCATGGCGAAGTTGTAGATATAGGTAATGCTGACTCGTTTATGTCTAACGAACGGTCTGTAGGTGGGGTAACATATCACAGCATGATGAATGACATGTTAGGGGATATTCGCAAAGTAGAAGGTATTGATATGCCGCCTGAATCTCAGCCATATCGAACGATAACTGCGAATGAAATTAGAGACGGTGAGTTTTTTAACAAGCGTAAATTTTATAGTATTGAGGGTGTCTGGGATTTGGTCATGTCGGGAGACAATAAGCACAATATAGAACATGAGTATCAGTATCTAACTAATGGGCCAGAAGTTACGCTGATGAGCATTAACGGCATTTATCTTGAAAAACCTGATGGCACAACATGTAACCTTCAAGTGAGTTTTGATGAAAATGAATATCAAGCTGGTTCTCAGGCACATTTAAATTCAGTTGATGCGCTAATCAATTTCGGCGACCTTAGAGAAGACAAAATTAGCGAACTGCGCGCCGAGACCGATGCGGCTAGAGATAAGTATTTATCTGAAAAAAAGAATAAAAAAAGAGAAGATGACTATTACCCTGCCAGCCAATTACCGGATGATGCTGTGCTTGTTATAAGAACAGGAGCTATTCAAGAGCTCATAAGTAGGCTTGATTGTGCTGAGGATGGGGAGATAATAAACGCTGACGACTACCCGAACGGCTGTCACATTGCTGACACGTCAAACCATAACATACAGGAATTGGCTAACAAAGCAGCAGCGCAGTTTGAGAGATACCGAACGGGAACTCCAAATAAAAGACAAATTGCTAAAATCATTTTTGAGAGCGGGCTGGTTTTTAAAAAATATGGTGAACCAGCCGATGCAGATTATATCGAGCGACAGTTTAAGTCCCTTTGGCTAAAAAAATAGACTTTTCCTTAAAATACCTTTTTTTACCGTTTTAACTAATTGAAATATAAGATAATTTATTTATATCTTCGGCTTGTTTGTCTTTGTTTTCCCCAGCTAAATAGTACCTATACCGACCACTAACGATATAGGACGTATAGCAATGGCTACTACCATTAACGCAAAGCAAGACAGCAACACCAATACATCAACTAACCCCCGCATTATTCGCTGGCCTAAAGTTCACGATAAGGTCGACTTGTGCCGCTCTCATGTTCATAAACTTGTATCGCAAGGATTATTCCCATCCCCTATAAAGCTCACTCCGAACGGTAGAGCTAGCGGTTGGGTAGAATCTGAGGTTAACGAATGGCTAGAGCAGCGTATTGCTGACTCACGTTCTAATAATCCAGTAGCGGCGTAGGGGGGCAGGAATGAAAAAGGCCACCCAAAAGAGCAGCCCTGATCACGATTCACAATCTGATTATACGCCAATTAATGACCCAACCAAAATCGAAGAGTGTTTGATTCTGCTACTGACGCGGCATGAAACAAATACCCATGATGCTGGTCGCGCTTATAACGAAACCTGTCTACATTCCGAAGTATCGAGCCTTCAAAAAAACCACGGCATTATGGTTGATCGTGTAAGAAAGCAGATTCCAAACACTCGCAGTAGAGCCGCATACGCCCATTACTTCCTAACCGGTGATAACCGCATTAAGGCTATGGCACTGGTGGATAAGCTCAGGGCCAAGCGCAATGCCGAACCTATGAACTGGGAGGAGGTCGCATGAACCTAGAAATGAACGCTCGACTAGTCGCAGGAGCTGACTTTGACCGCGGGGCTAATGCCAATCCATACCCGAAGCAATCAGCCGCGTGGCGCTTCTATGAGGCTGAGTACCAAGGCCATGAAGCCGAGCTTCAATCCTTAACCGATGGTGAGGTGACACCATGAACGCTCAAGACGTATTAGACCGCTTAGAAAAGGTAACAGGAAGCAAGGGCAAGTGGATAGCATGTTGCCCTGCCCACCAAGACAAATCCCCTAGCCTAGCCGTTACCGAGACAGACGACAGGGTTTTAGTTCATTGCTTTTCTGGCTGTGACACTCAAGACGTGACAGCCGCCATAGGCCTGAATTTAGCCGACTTGTTTTATAACAAGCTAGCGGGTGCAGAAATAACTGAGAGAAAGCGCCAACGCTT
>CAXBKT010000273.1:0-2387 GCA_963976155.1 uncultured Kordiimonadaceae bacterium
GAGGTGCGCAGCAAGACCAAAGCCAGTCCTCGGCCATTTTAGTTCCTGCGCAAACAGTGGTTGAAAACGCACAGGGCCGTTTCGTATATGTCGTTGAAAACAGCGGAGACGGAACGGGTACAGTAAGGGAAACACCTGTCACCATTGGAGAAGTGTATGAGGTAGGTATAGTTGTGCTGAGCGGTCTCAAGGAGGGCGATCACTTGATAACCGCAGGCATGAGTAAAATGTCTGAGGGCTTGCATGTAAGAGTAGAGGGGGGAGAAAATAAGTGAATATCACCCGACTCGCAATAGAAAATAACCGTATTACACTGGTGCTGCTTGCGCTAATAATTTTTGCTGGTTGGCAAACTTTTAAGCAGATGCCGCGGGCTTATGACCCTGGGTTTATAGTACGTACTGCACAGGTATTGACTTACTTTCCTGGCGCTAGTCCGCAACGGGTAGAACAGTTGGTATCGTCAAAGATCGAAGACGCTGTCAAAGAAATCCCGGAGCTGGACTATGTCAAAAGCGAATCCCGCACCGGGGTCTCCATTGTCTTGGTCAACATCAAAGAAAGTTACAAAGAGATGCGACCCATTTGGGATAACCTTCGCCGAAAAATTGAAGACAAAATCCCCGACTTGCCCGACGATATTGTGGGTCCTTTTATTAACGATGAATTTGGGGACGTATACGGTATTGTTATGACAGTGACCGGCGAAGGCTTGAATTACGCTGAATTACAAAACGTGGCAGACAATGTCAAATCAGTATTTCAACAGATACCCGACGCGGCAAAAGTTGAAATATTAGGTGAACAAGAAGAGCGGGTTTTTGTTGAATATGATAATGCGCGCCTCGCTGAGCTGGGAATTTCACCCTACCAGCTCTCAGAAATACTCTCCGCAAGAAATATTGTCATTTCTGGTGGTACGTTCAACTTGGGTGATGAACGAATTGCCCTCGAACCCAGCGGTAATTTTGAGTCTATTGAAGAAATTGGCAAAACAGTCATCACTTCTCCGAAAACTAACAACTTTATCATGTTAAGAGATATCGCCAGCATTAGCCGCGACTATGTTGATCCGCCCACGTCTATGGTTCACAGCTTAGAACAACGTGCCTTGGCCGTCGCCGTTTCAATGCGTGAAGGGGGCAATAATATTTTGCTTGGTGAAAAAGTGCTTGAAGCGCTAGCTAGATTCGAGGCCCAATATCCACACGGTGTCGAATTCGATTTGGTAAACTTTTCTCCACAGGAAGTAGATATCAAGGTTAAAGGTTTTGTTTCTAATCTGATCCAAGCCATTCTGGTGGTCACCTTAGTCATGCTGATTAGTTTGGGGGTTCGCACTGGGCTGGTGGTTGCCATGTTAATACCTACCACTATGCTTTTATCACTTATTTTGATGAATTTGTTCGAAATTGGTCTAGATCAAATTTCACTTGCTGCCTTGATTATCGCCTTGGGTATGTTGGTCGACAATGGCATTGTGATGTCAGAGAGCATCATGGTACAGATGGAAAAAGGCAAGGGAGCGGTGGAGGCTGCAATTGCTTCGGCAACCGAACTTCGTGTGCCGCTGCTGACCGCATCCTTGACCACTGCGGCTGCTTTTCTACCCATTTATCTGGCTGAATCCAACGTTGGAGAATTTACCGCTTCTTTGTTTAAGGTAGTCACCATCACTTTGTTATGTTCTTGGGTGATCTCCCTGACCATTATTCCGCTGTTGTGCGTAAAGTTTCTTAAAGTCAGTCCTAAATCGGAAAGTTTTGACGGCAAAACATATCAAGTTTATCGGAAAATTTTAGGCAGCATGCTAAACAATAAAGCCATAACGCTGTTTATTACTGTGGGTATGTTAGGTTTAGCATTAGTCGGTACCTCCACATTACCGAAGATTTTTTTTCCGCCCTCAGATCGGACCTATTTCAAAATGGAGCTGGAGTTACCAACCGGTTATGCCATTCAAAGCACTGAAGCTGTGGTCAGCGACCTTGGATCCTATTTAACGGAAGAACTTCAGGTGAACAGTGAGCGTTTAAATGGGATCACCAGTTGGATTAGCTATATTGGCAATGCCGGACCACGATTCATTCTTTCCCACAATCCCAAACCATCGAGCAACAATTACGCATTGCTAGTAGTCAATGTGACCGATGCAGCAGAGATTACCGATTATATGGCGCGTATCCGCAACTATGCTGAAAGCAGGCATCCAGATTTAACCATCAAGCTTAAACTGATTGAGAATGGGCCTGCTGTGGAAAATCCTCTGGAAATACGTCTCTCCAGCCTTGACTCGGATGCGTTATTCACAGCAGTGGAACAAGTTCGCTCACATATGCTTAAACAGCCACAACTGCGCAATGTCACCGATGACTGGGGGCAACGCA
>CAXBKT010000274.1:0-2342 GCA_963976155.1 uncultured Kordiimonadaceae bacterium
AATGGGTCCTGAATTACATAAGAGCCTGAGCCAATTATCAATATATTCATTTAGCTTCAACCTTTACAATGGCATTGTGTAATTCCCTGACCACGGCCTGTGCTTTCCTGTCAGCATCAAGTCGATCACTACCAGTGCAAATGACATACCCAAGACGATCTCTATGTGATTTGATTGCGGGTGCCCTATCCAAAGCGTGAATATCTTCTCTGAACCAACTCCCAACCACATCTTTTTGAAGTAATACCTGCTGAATTCGTTTTTCCTTCTTCAAAGGTACTCCTTCAGGAACCAAAAGAAAACGCTGCGAAACACCATTTGTGTGCGTAGCATAAAAATCTGTTTCAGCAACCGTGTGCCCTAAACTCATCTTTAACAAGGGATACAAGATATTTAAGCCAGAAGAAAGAGGTACAACTGTATCACAGAAACGTCCGCCGGAGGTCCTAACTGCCATTTCCAAAACAACAAACCGACCATCTTCCAATAATACAAGGTCGCCTTTTAGAACACCATTCTGCATTCCTATTGCCCTAGCCGCTACTGAAGTGATGTCTGAAATATCCTCTTTATACTTCTCAGTATTATCCCATGGCATAGAGTGCCCATCTTCAATTTGATACGGCAACAAATTTTGTGTCGTGTCATAGTGTCGAAGAGCCACGGACAAGCATTTGACGTTACCTTCCACGATAACTGACTCGGTGCTCAGCTGCAGTCCCCTAATATACTCTTCAATGACAAAGTCTTGGTCGGTAAATTCGCTCCGATTTTGGTAGTATTTTTCTAAAGAATCTAGATCAGGAATTAATTCTACGCCTTTGGCTCCAGCTAATCGCGTCGGCTTGGCTACCATAGGAAATTTAAGATTCTGCGCAGAATGTTGCCAATCACTCCACGAAGCGGAACGGTCCAACGATTGAAATGCAGGTACTCTGATGCCTGACTGCTTTAAACATTCGGACCTGACTGCTTTATCAGTACCGGCTTGCGCCACAAGAATTGGAATACCGGGAACACCAAGTGCCGCTGTAACCTTTGATGCTTCAATAGCCAGCTCCGCAGCATGTACAAAAACGGCTTGTGCATTTACTTGAGTTGCCGCTGTAAGCAACTCGTCTTCGTTTTTAATGTTTACTTGGTAGTATTCATCCGCCTCAAACATACAAGGCGCGCGCTTCTGACCGTCAAATACAATGACGTAAGCGCCAAGTTCTTTTGCAATTCGAAGAGCATTTAGTTGTTCATACCCACCGCCCAGTAACAAAAGTCGTCTACTCATGCCTTATCCACATCGAAACATATATAATACTCAAGCTCATAGACGGCGTGAGGATGATGCCCCACACTAATATGAACGCCATCAAAGTTTTGTTTAAAGAACTCAATAATCGCAGTGCAATGGGTCCGGTCATGATAAGCACTTATCGCAATATGCGGCTTATTTTCTTTTATTGTTTCGTAAGCGCCTTCAAGAAAGGCCAATTCGTACCCCTCAATGTCAACCTTGATCATTGAAATGTCGGATATCAGCAGAGAGTCTAACGAATATACCTCGATACAATCTCCATTGCCTGCCACAGAGATATCGCCGGCTGCTATTCTGGATCGGCTTGAAACGTCTTCTAAGTCCTGCCAAAGGGTCTCACGCTTTGCGCCAATCGCCACCTTTCGTGGCTCAATAACATGACCCAGGTTTTTCTGAGCGATGCTCTCAACCAATTTTTGGTAGTTTTCCTGAAAGGGCTCAAAGGCAATAATCTTGTTAAAAAGCTTAGTATCCAAAAACTCAACAGACGACTGACCATCAAACGCACCAATATCACAACATGTGCCCCCAGGCATTATACTCGCACGCCACGCAGCATGCGCATATTGCACTGACATACTTTTAATGGGTTTCAAGACCGCCAGATCAGCTGTTTCTTTAAATCTACGCCATGATTTTAAGTATTCTCGCTCATTCTCATCTCGCAGATCGTTCTGGACATTCGTTAAAGTTAAACTTGAGACATATCCATCGGTATAGGTCGGATAAAACATCCCGTCCAGGAAAGGAAAAATGCAATTAGTATTCACACCCTTCTCAGACAAGTACTGATAAATTTCCATCTGATAGGCCGCAATAATAATGATACCTATTTGGGCACCACCTTGCGCAGTTAACAGATCATCGGGGGGGATTACGGGATAACCCAGAAATGGTGTCTTCTGTTTTGTAACATCCTGATCGACAAACCCAACGATGCGCTTATTAAGCTTACCGAGCAGCTCAATTGTCCCGGGAGCGGCAGGTGTAGCGCCATATAGATAAAAGGCTTCAAATTGATCGAAGCGCTCCT
>CAXBKT010000275.1:0-2342 GCA_963976155.1 uncultured Kordiimonadaceae bacterium
TCTACACTTGAGAGGCAAACCTTTGCAGCATCAAACAAGCCAAGTATTTTATCAAAATAGGCATAACGGTCAGCTTGCTTGGTATTAAAGTCCCCTGCCACAATCATAGGATTACCCTGCCCTACCTTACCAAGAAACCAATGCAGTTTGTCCGTTTGCTTGTGGTGCATTTTCAACGTTATGAGGCGCGGCGCGGCAGCAGATCGATGAGAATTAAAATGGCTATTTACGATATCCACAGGCTGTTTAACGCCGGGAACTTCAATGCGAGCCATCTGAATTGACTTATTCGCCAAACAATCCAGTCCAGCACATTCGTCAGAATTAAACGCCTTATGCATCCCCTCAAGGATAGGGTAGTCACTCAAGATCACCAACCCACTACCCATAAATTTTTGCGGGTCAGTAAAGCTCACATAAGCTTTCCTGGTTTTAGGTACCCAGTGTGCTTCCCCAAGCTTAGCTGGACTTTTACGCCCAGGCCCCTTTAGCACATACTTATAGCCAGATGTTTCTGCGATCACATTCGATTTGCTGTCAAATGCCTCCTGAAGCAAAACCACATGGGGCTGATTTCCCTGTGCCCGTCGCTCGCGCAGCAATTCTGAAATACGTTCAAAAAGGGGTTCTTTACCTGACTTTATCGGAGATGGAAGCGCCTGAATATTATATGAAAGCACCCTCAAAACTGTTTCAGGTAAACTAGTTGTTTCTGAAGTTATTACCGCGGAAGCTTTCTCAGAAGCCGAAAGAAAACTGCTACACATAACAAGTACTAGAACCTGTATTAATACTATGAATTTGTTCCTAGTCACTTTCCGCCTCTCGTGATTGCAATATCAGTTCTTGTTTGCCCGCAAAATACGGTAGTAATATGACAGCATTACGTCATAAGTTTAGCGAAACATGAACTTCCTTTACTCACGTAACAGAAACATCAAGCATCGAGACCAGACTATATCATAGCGCAATCAAAATATCTTATTATCGTGATAATAGGCACAATAGGCTTACCTTCTCGCAGCCATTTCGAATTCTCATCACACTTTTCACATTACCCTAGCTAAATCAGTACATTACCGGAACTAAAGAGTAGCATAAAATATGTGTAACTAATTGACCATTTGAGGAATTCACACAATACTTAGCCTCTACCGTACTCGGGGAGCATTATGTTTGAAGTATTGAGCGATTTTTTAAGTGACTTGTCACTGATCAACACTATCCCTGAGTTAGAGGCCCGAATTGAGCCAACTCTAAAGCACTATCATATCGAACATTTCATATGCACAAACATGTACGGTCTGGAAGGCATGAATGATCTCAAGCCCATGTTCGGATTATGGAACACACCCTGGGTTGAGCACTATGTTCGCAATAGCTATTATAATGAAGATGCTATTGTGACTTACCAAAAGGGCCTAGATGGCAACGGTATTCCATACTATTGGACAGATCTGGTTGCCAGCAAAGAGCTCAGTAAAGCTCAATACCACATGTTTGCTGAAGCTTGGGAAGTCGCTAAGCTTAAGGAAGGCTTAGTTGTGCCGCTGGTTATCAGCGAAGAGCCGCCAGAGGAGCTTGCTCTTGTTTCCATGGCAGGTGAACACTTTACCCAAGACCCAACGCTTCGGGGGATACTACATAGTATCTCCATACAGTCCCACCGCCGCGCACGGCAAATTCTTCTGCGCGAACACCATGCAGGGAAAAAGCCACAGAACCGTGTCATCTGGGACGCTGTCGTGAACCTAGATAAGTTGACCAATGCTGAAATAACAATCATCCGATACTTAGCCGACGGCAAAACCGTCTCAGACATCGCAAATTTATCAGGCAGAAGCCCCAAAACTATAGGTAACCAAATACGTTCCGCCAGCAAAAAGGTAGGTGCTTTAACCACTACACACTTAGTGATTCTAGCAAAAAGACATGGGGTAATTACTTAAAGTTGCACATGTAGGGCTTTAGTCCTAAAGACGAAAATTGGCATTATTGATACTCTCATATGCGGCACTCAGCAGCACATAAGGGAGTACTCAAATGATTCACGTAATAACTAGATCCAACAAGCAATTGTATGGCGACCTTCTTGAAGACATGTACCGGCTACGCCATGATATATTTGTAGACCAAAAGAAATGGTACACACTCAAGAAGAGTGATGGTTTGGAACGCGATCAATGGGACAATGAAGATACAACGTATCTTTTGAAGTTATCCCCTGAAGGCAAAATTCTTGGTGGCATGCGCATGTATCCCACCACGGGCGAAACACAGCTCAACACAATTTTCCGCGACACCTGTGTACTAGACAAGCAACCGAGCGCCGCTGACCACTA
>CAXBKT010000276.1:0-2335 GCA_963976155.1 uncultured Kordiimonadaceae bacterium
AGCCAGCGGCGGTAAGTGAGTTAATGGCTTAGATGTTGATTCTTTGATTTTCTTTTTTAATCGCGTTTCATCAATTTCACCTAGGCTTAGTTGGTTTAACCAAGCCTCGTCGGTTGTGGAATCTGCTTCTTGGATAAAAGCATGTAATAGCAATAATGAAATCCACTCATGCCGTATGGGATCACCTTTAAAACTCATACCTTTGTTGGGGTTCAATTTTTTCTGGAATAACGCGGTCGCTTTGCCCCAGTCATGAAATAATGCTGACAAACCCACTAGCGCTTTAATTAAGGGTAAGTATTCCCAATCATTTTCAATTTCTGTGTTAAGTAAATTTCGTTTGGTGTTATTCACCGGCACCCGACCAACTGCATCAAACTTATCTCTCTTCCCCACCACCCACAACAAATCACTCCTAGACCTTGACCGAATCCAGTGACAACTCACTGCGGTGCTTTTACTGGCGGTTTTTCGCAGTAATTTTTTAACTGCCAGCAAGCCTTCTTGGGTAATCAGGGTTTGCCAGGTGTTGTCGCCTATTCTGTCAGCAAAAGCATCGAGTACTCGGCGGGTTTTCTTCAGAGCGTTTTTTTCGCATTGGGAGACGAAGGTGACCATCATGGTTTATTTATTCCGTTCCAGTTTTTTAAGCATTTTTTCATCTACTAACAACGACATTTGGGATATTGCAATCTGGTTTAGGCGCTCGATACGCTTATGTTGAGGTAATCCGTCATTGATAAATACCGCATTAAGGTTCTCCATATTGGCAAGGCAAACGAGTTGTGCACCGTTTGCATAGTCTCGAATATTACCTGTTCCGGTGGTGTTGTCAGCCCGCCACTGTTTTGCTGTCATGCCAAATAGCGCCATATTTAATACATCAGCCTCTGAAGCATAAATCTGGCTAACTTGCTGCGGTGTTAATTCAGCTGGAATGAGGTTTTCTTTGATAGCATCTGTATGTATGCGGTAATTGATACGTGCTAGATTTCGACGTATATCCCAACCGGTTTGCTCTTGCTCTATTGTCTTGAGTCGATGAAATTCTTTGATGAGGTAAATTTTGAATTCAGGACTGATCCACATGCCAAATTCAAATGCAAGATCGCTATGCGCATAGGTGCCACCGTACCGGCCTGCTTTCGCTACCAATCCTATGGCCGCTGTTTGCGCGACCCATTCCTTAACGCTAAGTTTGTAGCTATTCAAGCCTACTTGACTTTTAATTGTGGCGAATCCGCCATAATTAAAATCTGGATTATGGACCGTTTCCCAGATACCCAAAAATTCGACGGTGTTCCGGTTACGAAGCCAATCTGAAATAAAGAAGTCTCCATCTTTGGCCTGTAGCATGTCTGTCAGTGAGATGTAATCCTGACCATCAACCGAAAGAACAGCAATAGAGGTTTCCAATACGGAAATTTCGCGCTTACTTTTTTGTATTTTCATGATGTTAGCTCCCTGCCACTCGGACATATAACTGTATGCACATACAGTTATATGTTATTACATCTTTCTCGAATCCACCAGCTTTCTGCGTCGAATCATTCATCACTCCCAATTCCCTTATTGAGCGCGATAGCCTTCACTTCATTAAACATAGTTTCCAAGGCTTTATGATCGGTAAAGGCTTGCAGGCATTGCTGGCGAAATTCTTGTTCTGTTGCTCCTTCTTTAGCGCAGATAAATGCCCAAGGTAAGATGATGGCATCTTTGATTAAGTCGGCAATGTCGAACACTAAAGCACCACGTCGGGTTTTACCGTGCATGACGGCAAAGCCATGAGGAATTCCCAAGACCCAAAGTGTGGTAGCGGCTAAACCGTAGGCTAGGTAATTGCCATGATTGAGAAAAGCATTAGCTTTATCAGCTCCTTCTCGTTCACGCTTAAAGTCGCCAAAATTGGTTGAACGAACAATGTATTTGTAGAGTGACTTTGTTAACTCAGCTTCTGTCAGAAGTAAGTCTGCATGCTTTTCTGCTTTGAGTAGGCGTTCTTGATAGCGGCTGAGTGAGTTTTGAAGGTCGGTATGTTGAAGACTGACCCCTTCGTTTTGTAGATCTCGATCTTTACTCCAAACTTTTTCAAGATAAGTAATTCGTGATTGCTGAATCTTTACGCCTGCGGCAAAGCGTTTGTCTGCATCAAACCAAAACCCTAGCCAACCTTGTAGGTATTCGGTCGGGCGGTATTCGCTTTGTGGTGTCATCCACTCTACTTCATTCGCCATTAATAATGGTGTGCCACCGCCACCACAAAAACCGACCAACACCCCTGCTTGCGCCAGCATTCTCATCGCAGCTTGGGTAATAGACGTGCCACTACCAAGTA
>CAXBKT010000277.1:0-2082 GCA_963976155.1 uncultured Kordiimonadaceae bacterium
CAGGTAGCGAATAAAAATATTCTGAGTTTTGAGCTGCAAAATAGAGTACGCACCATACAATCTGATGGCTTTAACGCGCTTAATCAAGATTATAAAGGCAAATATACGCTAATTGTGTCTAATCCTCCTTATGTCGATAAAGATGACTTTGCAAGCATGCCAGAAGAATTTAAATCCGAGCCTGAATTAGGTTTGGTTTCTGGTGATGATGGTTTGGACTTAGTTAAAGAAATACTTGCTCAAGCAGCGAATTATTTAACAGATGACGGTTTACTCGTTGTCGAAGTAGGAAATAGTTGGGTGGCACTCGAAGAGGCTTATCCTGATTTTCCATTTACCTGGATAGACTTTGAATTTGGTGGTCATGGTGTTTTTGTGATTCGAGCCGAAGAACTTAAACAGTATGCTTGGTAGGAGTTAATTATGTCAGGAAATACATTTGGAAAACTATTCACCGTGACATCCTTTGGTGAAAGTCATGGTAAAGCCATTGGTTGTATTGTTGATGGTTGTCCCCCGGGTATCGAGTTAACTGAAGCTGATCTTCAGATAGACTTAGATAGAAGAAAACCAGGCACTTCTCGTTATACTACTCAGCGTCGTGAGGCGGATGAGGTAAAAATTCTTTCAGGTGTATTTGAAGGTAAAACAACAGGTACGCCGATTGGAATGATGATAGAAAATACCGATCAGCGTTCTAAAGACTATTCCAATATCGCCAATACGTTCCGTCCAGCGCATGCTGATTGCACCTATATTCAAAAATACGGTGTGCGTGACTATCGCGGCGGTGGTCGTTCGTCAGCGAGAGAAACCGCAATGCGTGTGGCTGCAGGATCGATAGCTAAAAAATATTTAAAGCAACAATTCGGTATTGAAATTGTGGGTTATCTATCACAGTTAGGGCCTATAAAAATTCAAAAAGTGGACGAGTCTATTGTCAATGACAATCCGTTTTTCTGCCCGGATATAGATAAAATTGCCGAAATGGAAGACTACATGAAAGCCCTGAATAAAGAAGGCAATTCCATTGGCGCGAAAATTACAGTGACAGCCAGAAATGTTCCACCAGGTTTAGGCGAACCCGTCTTTGATCGTTTAGATGCAGAACTTGCTCATGCACTTATGAGCATTAATGCCGTAAAAGGTGTGGAAATTGGTGCAGGCTTTGATTGTATCGAACAAAAAGGCACAGAGCATCGTGATGAAATGACGCCTGAGGGCTTTCTTTCAAATCATGCGGGGGGCATTTTAGGCGGCATCTCTTCTGGTCAGGATATCATTGCGCATATTGCGCTGAAACCGACATCCAGTATTCATTTGGCGGGCAAAAGTATCGATATGCAAGGCAATGCTATTGAGGTTGTTACGCATGGACGGCATGACCCCTGTGTTGGGATTCGTGCGACCCCCATCGCAGAAGCCATGATGGCCATGGTTTTAATGGATCATTTGTTGCGACACCGTGGTCAAAATGCCGACGTAAAACCCGACACGCCAAGAATCTAATTTTTTAAAACCTTAAGCGCTCAATATGAATGTTTCAGATTTCGACTTTGACTTACCCAATGAGCTGATCGCGCATTATCCCATGCCGGAAAGAACTCAAAGCCGCGTGTTAGTGCTTAAACCTGTCAGGTCTAGTAAATCCCCCAAAGCGGGTTCTACGCTGATGCTAGAAAATGATGTGAAGCTATTAATGAAAGGTCGTCAGGATGCGCTTTTTATTATAGAAACCCCTCAAGCGCTACCTGTTTTTGAATTGCTTGATAAATATGGTCATATTCCGTTACCTCCTTATATTGAACGTCAAGATGAAACCCTTGATGCTTCGCGTTATCAGACAGTTTATGCACAGAAGCCAGGTGCTGCGGCGGCACCAACGGCTGGCTTACATTTTGATGATGACTTGTTAAATAAACTAAAAGAAAAGGGTGTTAAAACCGCTTTTGTCACGCTGCATGTTGGTGCCGGCACATTTCAGCCTGTGCGAGTAGATAATATCCATGATCATGTCATGCATTCAGAATGGATTGATGTGAATGAAGCAACGGCTAAATTGATTAATGAGGCACGTGCAAA
>CAXBKT010000278.1:0-2063 GCA_963976155.1 uncultured Kordiimonadaceae bacterium
CCCTGTACCCCTGCTGCGGTAGTGGCGCGCGATTCCAAGACCCATGAAACGCAATAAACGCACCTGTACGGTATGCCTCCGGTAACTTGCCAGAGCGCGCAAACAAAACGTCATTTGGAGCCCAGTGCCCAGGAAAAGCCGCAACAGGTGCCTGACCAATGTCAGATGTTTCTTTACCATCACCACCATACTCAGGCATCTTCATCCGTGCGCCGGTAAAATGATCATAATAACTATAAGGCCACCCAAGGTTTGCACCCTCGGCCACTTTATGGAATTCCTCGGATGGTAGCTCCGCACTTTGCTCGAGTGTAAAATACTCTGGGAACATTTCGCCAAGCTGGTCACGCCCATGCTGCGCCACATAAAGACTATCCGCATGAGGGTTCCAGTCTACACCAACCGCATTCCTAATACCTGTCGCATACCGCACACCATTTTCTGTTTGGTGCTGCATCGGCGTACTGGCATCAAATTTCCAAACTCCGCCAAAGTCCTCTAGAATTGGGCATGGGTCCATGCCCGGTGAGCCCTTTTGTCGTTGCTTTTCCATACATGCATTAGACGGCGCGCCAACATTCACATACAGCCCACCCTTACCGTCAAACGTAAAGCTTTTGGCGGCATGCTGGCGCTTTTGCGCAAAACCATAAGCAATCAGTTCAGGCTTGCCTTTTGGCGCTCCGGCATCAGGTAATTTCCAGCGTACTATGCTTA
Source organism: uncultured Kordiimonadaceae bacterium (assembly GCA_963976155.1). Classification (GTDB taxonomy): domain Bacteria; phylum Pseudomonadota; class Alphaproteobacteria; order Sphingomonadales; family Kordiimonadaceae; genus Kordiimonas. The sequence goes on from CAXBKT010000278.1 coordinate 718, forward strand.
CATCTGTCCCAAAATACAGATGGCCATCGTAAATACCCATCCCTGTACCGCGAATGCCTTTGGAAAAATATACACGCTTATCTGCAATACCATCGCCGTCTGTGTCCTTAAGTGCAACAGCACCACTGCCTTTCACACCGCGCCGAAGCGCTGCATAAATCCAGCCGTTATCTGCCGCAACCACATGACGAGCTTGCCCAATTTTATCTGCAAAAACAGTAGCTTTAAAGCCAGCCGGCACCCGAATACCAGTAACATCATTAACCGCAGCATCATCTGTAACGCCTAGCGAAGAAGATGTAGCTTCGGCCGCCGTGCCTGCACACAGCAAGCCAGCTATAATTATATTTTTTATCAAAATTCCCTCCCGAAAAACCTTAAGCCAAGCTATAACCCACCTAAGGCTAGTAAACAAAGTGATGAGGTAAAAATCCGTGTCCGAACAGAAGTTTAATGTACCTAACGGTGAAACATACAACTTATTGATGAGTCGCCGTAGTGTCGTAGCAAAAATGATGACCGGCTCAGGGCCTGATACCGACTCAATAAAGCAGATTTTAGCCGCTGCTATGCGTGTGCCAGATCACGGTAAACTAGCACCTTGGCGCTTCATCGTCTTAACAGGCAAAGACAGGGAGCTTTTAGGAGATTTAATCGCGAAAGCACTAGTCGAAGAAAACGAAACCAGCCCATCAGTTGCGGAGAAAATGAAAGGCTATGCCACACAAGGGCCTGTCCTCATTGTCGCGATTTCTCGTGTTATCGCCCATCCAGTCATTCCCGCTTGGGAACAGGAGCTCTCTGCAGGTGCAGCATGTCAAAACATGCTTGTCGCCGCAACCGCCCTTGGTTTCGCTGGACAGTGGCTAACCGGCTGGTCAGCCTTCAGCCCAACAGTTATGAACGGCCTTGGCCTTGCAAAAAACGAACGTATTGCTGGCCTGATGTTCTTTGGTAATCACGGCGAGGCACCTACGGACCGAAAACGCCCGGTTTTCGAGGAACAAGTAACATGGGGCTTCCCTATGGCTGAGACAAAAAGTTAATGCCAGTTTCACACGATTATACAGCCGAACAAGCTTTCTTAACCTTGGGTCAAGGGTTTGGTGATGCCGTAGAGGCCGCTGATTTTCCTAAGACTATTTTACGGTACCGAAATGACAAAGCTGCAACCAGCGTTGGCCTATCAGAATTAACAGACCAAGAGTGGCTCAAACATTTTGGCAGGTTTGAGCCACTTCCTGGCAATTTCATGGAACCTATTGCACAGCGATACCATGGCCATCAGTTCCGTAATTATAACCCAAATATTGGTGATGGCCGCGGCTTTTTGTTCGCCCAGATGC
>CAXBKT010000279.1:0-1707 GCA_963976155.1 uncultured Kordiimonadaceae bacterium
AAGGAGAGTCACGATGCTTAACAATGGAGCGATTAACCCATCAGATGAGATACGCGGTAAGAGGGATGCTAAAGATGGCAAGCCTGCTGAGTCAGGGGCTAGTGATAGCTACCAAGACGCATACGATTTACACGTTAGCGCAACACAAGCATTAGCAAATATGAACATAGGAAGAGTGAGTATATTTCAATGAGTAACTTAGATTTATGGGACAAGGTTAAATCAACTGATCCCGCATACGTTAAGCAAGTAAATATGAGAGGTGGGTTTTCATCTATCGCCCCTCAGTATCAAATACAATGCGCTACCGATCAGTTTGGCCCATACGGCAAAGGTTGGGGCTTTGAGTCATGCGATTTTGATTACAGCCAATTAGCAGCGACAAGGTTAGTGTTAGTTAGTGCTGTGTTCTTTTACGTCATAGGCGACAAGCGGCATACATTCCCTATTAACAACTCATGGCCAGTGATGAGCAAAAAAGATGTTGTAGACGATGACTTTGCCAAGAAAGCAGAGACAAACACAATGTCTAAGGCTCTATCGAAACTAGGTTTTAGCGCTGATATATTTATGGGCGAATACGATAACCCTGATTATGTGGAAGCTATAGGCAATGAGTTTGCCATTGAGAAGGCTGAAGATAAAATTGAAGAGCAGGCTAAGCAGCAGGATGAGTACGAGTTATGGGTTAATAATTCCCTTGAGATAATTGATGGCTGCCAGTCTGAAAATGAATTGAAAAAGCTATTCACCGGCTTAGTAAGAAAGGCAAAGCTATATAAGGATGATGCGACGATCATAAAATTCACAAGAGCAAAAGACGCAAAGAAAGAAGAGGGTTTTAGTGGGGTGGTTAAATAATGACATCGCTATATAAATTAACTAAACAGCAGCTTGAGTTAAAAGAGCTGCTAGATTCAGAAGATATACCCGCCAACGCGCTAGACGATACCTTTCAAGCACTGTCTGGTGAGTTTAACGAAAAGGCTGTGTCAGTAGTTCACGTTATCCACAATATGGATTCTGACATTGACGCTGTTGATGTTGAAATCAAACGACTAACAGCCATGAAAACGGCACTCAAGAATAAGAAGGAAAATATCAGGGAATACTTACAGACCAATATGGAAGCAACAGGCATAACTAAAATAGAATGCCCACTGTTTAAAATATCATTAGCTAAAGGTCGTGAGATAGCCGTGATTGATAATGAAGGCATGCTTCCTGATGACCTCGTTGATGTGTCGGTAGTTACCAAGCCTAACAAAGCAGAAATACTAAAGTTATTAAAAGCCGGTAATGAAGTTCCTGGCGCTAGAATTGAAAGATCAAACAACTCACTAAGGATTAAGTAATGAAATTAGGCATAAGCATTAAATTAGACGTAACCAAAATCGACAAGTCACGAATATTTCAAGGCACAAAGGGTAAGTACCTCGACCTCACTACATTTGTGGATTTGGATAATGCTGGGGAATACGGCGACCATGGTTTTATTTCTCAGTCACTAACTAAGGAAGAGATAGCGAGTAATAAGCAGAACCCATCCAATAAGGTTCAAACACCTATACTGGGTAATACAACGGTTTTCTATAATGACTCAGCACCTCAAGCGCCACAACAGCAAGCACCACAACAGGCACCACCGGCAAGTAATAACTTTGATGATGACTTAGATATACCGTTCTGATGACTATTGAATTAACT
>CAXBKT010000280.1:0-1533 GCA_963976155.1 uncultured Kordiimonadaceae bacterium
GTTAAAAACGACTTTACGAGAGTAGGTGGTATTTGGGACTTAGTCATGGTTGGCAATAACAGCTTAAATATCGAGCATATGTTTCAAGTTTTAACTGGTGGCCCCGAAATAACTCTAACTTGTTTAGATGGTATATTCCTTAGTCAATCTAGTGGAGAGGTATGCGAACTTCAGGTTAGCGCTGATGAAAATAAATATCAGACGGGGTCTAACGCGGCATTACGAGAAATTCACGAGCAAATTGGATCTGGAAGCCTGACTGGTAAGAATGCTAAAAAAGCTCTTGCTGATCATAAAGAGCAAAGAGTTGAGTATTTATCAAACGTAAGGTCAAACCCCAAGAAAGATGACTACGAACCTGCCTCAATAATGCCCAAAGATGCGATATACGTCTTAAAAATGAGCTCACTCAATGCCCTAACTGGCAAAATAGGTTCAAGCAGCGTTACCGATACAACTCAGCGTAACTATGAATTAGCCATTGGACTTTTAACCAAAGCACTGGCAGACAAGGCTGGTGCTAATTGTGGTACTCAAGAAAACCCCAATATCAGTGGATTGTCTGAGTTACTACAGCAATACCTGCCTGCTGATGATGTAGGGAGCCTTTCAAACAAGGCGCTATCTATTCCAACCTTGAGGAAGAGGCTAAAAAAAGGCTATGACTCTTTAAAAACAGCCAATTAAAGGTTTTTGATATTTATTATTGGGGTTTGGTATTTATCTAATAACCGCATAGCCATCCATTAACGTGTGCCCATGTTAACTACCGTCTCAGGAGACAATAACATGGCTACTAGCATCCGCTTACAGCAAAACAGCAACACCAATACATCAACCAACCCCCGCATTATTCGCTGGCCTAAAGTTCACGATAAGGTCGACTTGTGCCGCTCTCATGTTCATAAACTTGTATCGCAAGGATTATTCCCATCCCCTATAAAGCTCACTCCGAACGGTAGAGCTAGCGGTTGGGTAGAATCTGAGGTTAACGAATGGCTAGAGCAGCGTATTGCTGACTCACGTTCTAATAATCCAGTAGCGGCGTAGGGGGGCAGGAATGAAAAAGGCCACCCAAAAGAGCAGCCCTGATCACGATTCACAATCTGATTATACGCCAATTAATGACCCAACCAAAATCGAAGAGTGTTTGATTCTGCTACTGACGCGGCATGAAACAAATACCCATGATGCTGGTCGCGCTTATAACGAAACCTGCCTACATTCCGAAGTATCGAGTCTTCAAAAAACCCACGGCATTATGGTTGATCGAGTGAGAAAGACCATCCCAAGGGCTCGCCGTAAAGCCGCATACGCCCATTACTTTCTAACTGGTGATAACCGCACTAAGGCCATGAAGCTGTTGGATAGATTAAGGTCTAAGCGGAATGCTCAACCTATGAACTGGGGTGAGGCATGAAAGCAGTTGATGTATTAGACCGACTAGAAAAGGTCACAGGTGGTAATGGGAAGTGGATGGCATGTTGTCCGGGTCATCAAGACAAGTCCCCTAGCCTAGCTATTACAGAAACC
>CAXBKT010000281.1:0-1529 GCA_963976155.1 uncultured Kordiimonadaceae bacterium
TACGCCAGAAAATCTACCAGAGAATGGTCTATTTTTCCGCGCCGACCATTTTTCTTTAGCACGCCAGGGCGTGCCGGTATTGCTGATCATGGGCATTGCTGGCGGCGCAGATTTGATTGTGGGTGGACGTGCAGCGGGTGATCAGTGGATCGCCGACTACACCAGCAATTGCTATCACCAAACCTGCGATGCCTGGAGCGCAGACTGGGATCTACGTGGCGCCGTTGAAGACATTGAATTGTTTCATACTATATTGCGAGACTTGGGTGATTCAACGCGATGGCCAAAGTGGAAGGCGGGTTCTGAGTTTCGCGCGATCCGTGCTGAAACCGAAAACCAGCGCGCCACGCCGCCGGCAAGCTAATTCGGGCGATCAGTTGTTGCCAACAGTCAATGTAAGTAGCTATGACAAGACGCTTTGGCAATCAGACACTGCCTCCTTAATTTAAGGGGGTAGGGTACGCGGTACCAGGTACGGACTTCATCAGAGGCCTGAAATGAAGAAAACATTCCAACTAAGAGCCTGAATATATGTCAGAACTAAGCCACTTTTGGACTGCCTTCAGCAAACAGGCTAGCGGTAGGAGAAGATTGAAAACGAATGTTTCAATACCCTGAAAAACCAGGGCTATCACATCGAACACAACTACGGTCATGGTCAACAGCATTTAAGCTACAACATGTACCTGTTAACGCTGCTGGCCTTTTACTTTCACCAGATATTTGAGTTGACGGATGATATTTACCAGGTTTGCCGCCAATCTTATGGCTCCAAAGCCCATTTGCGGGAAAATTTCCAGGTCACCATCCGTATTCTGAGAGTGGACTCCTGGGAGCATCTAATGGACTTACTGTGAAACGAAGATGACTACGAAATGACGGCGGTCAAAAGAGTCTAATAGGAACAATGTAAAACACATGCACTTAGCGGTGTAGGCTTGCGGCTGCCTGTAAACTAATCAGGATGAGAATAATCTTACCGTCAGCGCGCTCCAGCACTGAGAAAAAATCCAAGCAAACCAAAATTTAACCTATGTTACTTTTCACCGAGAATTTCTGGGCAAAGGTTATTTAAATTGACACTGACACCTTTATTTCAAATGCGACTACAAGCAACAGCTGAACATTTGGGTATTGCGAAGTTACCCGATTATTTATGCCAATCAAACGTAAAACGTATTCAATTAAGTAAAGATCCAGTAGCGCTTAAGTTAACCGTATTATATCAAAGCAGAAGTATCGCTTTTAAAACTTAAGCATAGGTCGGTAACCACGAAAACAATAAAGCACTTTTTAACCCCAAAATCACCAAACCAAATAGGATGACTAACAGTGGTATTCGATTTGAGATGATAATAACTCCCTTTTGCTTCAATGCTAGGGCCATCATTCCCGGTAAAAAAAAGAAGCTAAACGCGACAAACATTCCTGCAAAACCAATCGCATGGATAAAACCATAGGGTAAGACAAAGCTAGCAATGGCAGGAGGTCCGAAGCAGCATGTCGCGGCAAACAAACGTTGACTAAGC